>CAMYNE010000332.1 GCA_947259675.1 uncultured Pirellulaceae bacterium | reverse complement strand
CACCAGACAGTCGCATATGCGATAAGAAAATCAGCAAATTACTTCAATTGAAACAACTCGAAATTTTCCACGAATTCAACCTGGCCTGTATCAAACGCGCAATGGAGCATTGTAAATTCGAAAAAGTCCAACTTGATTCTTTCGATGTTTTGATAAAGCTTCTTTAGACGATTTTCCTTCGGTCTAGTTAATCGCAGTTTCTCACCACAAAAGCCCTTTCCGCTTGGGGCAATTGCGAAAGGGTTCGAAATGTCTGGAAAACCCAACGCCAAACAAATTCAAATGGTCAAGGATGTTGTTTCCGAATTGGTAAAGAGGGGGCAGTTAGAAGAGGCAAGCGAAATCCTTGAAAACGCAATAGGCAGGTTCAAGTATCTTGAACTTAACAGATTTAGATGGTCTCTTGCCGATGCCTTTACGATGAGACGCAATTATCAACCGGCCATTTTCCAATACGAAAAGTTGGTCAATTATTCCATGGCAAACTGGGACCAGGATCAAGAAGAAACCTACCATTCGCTGTTCAAGACATTTGATTCCTTGCGGCTCCTCTACAACTCAGAGGGGCTGCAAGAAGACCACAAACGGCTTTTGCAAGCAACGTTGAAAGATCTTGACGGTCGAAAATTCGGATATTGCAAGGCAAGGCTGTACCCGTATCTAGTTGGTGAATTGGCAAATCTATTGTTGAATGATCAAAACGTTGCCCAAGCAGAATCTGTGGTCCACGCCCAAGTTGAAAGGGCCAGACAACGCTATGACCAATTTAAAGAATGTGAAAACACTGTGTTGTCCTATGCCAAGTCGTTGGAGCAAGCGATTCAAATTTTAGCTAATGACGAAAACCGTTTGAGGGCGTTGGCAAACAGGCTGTCCGATGTATTTGCGCAGGCTGCGCAAGCCAATCTGGGCTCGGAAAAGATTGCTCGGCAATACAGATGGTCTGTGGAGTCCCTAGTATCTAGATCCGGTATTGAGGATCCGGAATTTGCGCTCGAATTAGTTGAAAAGGCTATCGCAAACCTCACTCGGATGTATGAATTCCAAGAAAAAACCGACTATGTGATCAAAATAGAACTTCGAGATCTGCGCCGATTACAGCGAGGGATTTCAAATTTCCCAGACATTCAAAGAAGCGTCGGAAAACCTGCGCCAAAAATTGATGTTCAATTTTGGGCTAGCGGCAGTGAACCTGAACTTGATGGAAAAGTCACGATCGTCGATTTCTTTGACCTTTCCCTCATTACGGCTGTTATAAATTTTCACTTCCTCGGTGAATTGTATTGCGAATACAAATCTCATGGTCTCAAAGTGGTCAGTATTTCTCGCCCCCACAACCATGTTTGCATTGCTGGAACCACGATATCATCTTCGAAACCACTTGAATCAAATGAGCAAATCAAGACTTTGAACACGCTGGTCAAAGATTTTGAAATCCCGTATCCACTCGGAATCGCTCCGGAAACAAGTGCGATGTATGAACAATTTCAAGTCGCAGAAACTCCACACTATGTTTTGATCGACAGAAAGGGCATTATTCGCATGACGCAGGCCGGTGAGGTCCGCGACAACTTAACCGCATTGAAAACTATGCTTGACAAGCTGTTGAAATTTGACGCCACATAGGTTAATTCAATGGTTCCGCAGGCAACATGTCAAAAATTTGAATAGAAATTAGTGGTTTAGCATTCGCATCTTTTCTCCCGATGGACTTTTAGATCCAACCTATCTTCCGATCAAGTATAATGATTGGGAGTGGCTAATGGTCTCAGCTTGTCATCTTATGACAGCTTGGTTCACTGTAGTTACTATCATCGTCCTGTGATGCTATTAATAACACCTTTCCAGACGCTTCGGTTTCATCGTTCGACGCAGTTTGGGCGGGCCAATTGATACTTGGAAGCGTCGACGCAGTTTGGGCGGGCCAATTGATACTTGGAAGCGAGCGTCTGTTCAACAACTCGTCGGAACCGCTATGTTTTTGGAGACGAGCAAAAATGGACCGTTACTTACTTCAACACTTTTGATGACTGAAGCCCTTAACTTCCTTGACGGAGAATTTCGAGTGTGTAGATTCTAGCTAGATTTCGGCTTGATACCAAACATAGTCCCAGGAAATTAAAGTGGAGGCATCATCGATGATTAAAAGAATTCTTGCGCGGGCCACATTTGCTTGTATCGGTTTATTTTTTGTATTGGGTCCGTCCATCGATGGAGTCTTATTGAAGGCTCACGAGAACCGTGTCGACTCCGGCAAGGCTTCCCCTGTCGTGCCTGTCGCAAAAACATTTGTTCCCGGTGAGATTATCGTCAAGTTCGTCAATCAACCGGACCGTGAGATCATGGCAAACGTCGAAGCCTCGCTCGGCAACAACGTCCAGTGGCGGAATCTTCGTCACGCTCCGCACGCCAAAGGAATGCCGGGTACGCCGCATCCGTTGAGCTACTATCGAATCGCGACTGTCGCTCCGAATGCCGATGTCGTTGCGCTAAGTCGTCGAGTTGCCGCACTTGAAGGAGTCGACTTCGCCAGTGTTAACAATACAGACGTCAGGCCGACCTTTACTCCCAATGACCCAATGTTCGGCAGTCAATGGAGCCATCAGAAAATCAGCAGCGAAGCAGCATGGGATATTTCGACCGGCGATACGGACATTATCGTTGGCATCGTAGACACGGGGTGTCTGCTCAACCACGAAGATCTGCAGGACCACGTGTGGGTCAACGACGATCCAGTCAATGGTTTGGACGATGACAACAATGGGTTTGTTGATGATACCTTCGGCTGGGATTTTGTGAACAACAACAATACGGTCGACGATGTTTTTGGCCACGGTACGCAAGTGTCAGGAATTTCATCTGCAGGTATCGACAATGGGGTCGGCATCGCTGGCATCGGGAATACGACTTTCATGACCGCCAAATGGTGGCATAATAGCGGCAACGACAGTTCGATCGCCGAAAGCGCGTTTTATTGCACCGACAACGGCGCTCGAGTGCTCAATATGAGTCTTTCTGGATCTGGTCCTTTGCCGCTAACTGAAGCTGCTGTCAACTATGCCTACGACAACGGTGTGGTTGTCGTGGCCTCGTCGGGCAATGCCGGTGGCTCCACGCCTCACTACCCGGCCTTTTATCCGACGGTGCTTGCGGTCGCTGCAATTAATATTAACGACCAGCGTCCAGGTTTCAGCAATTATGGGGCCCATATCGACGTTGCGGCTCCGAGTCCCGGTATTCTGAGTACGAGTCCTCAAGGCTCTACGTCGTATACTTCAAGTTTCGGGGGTACTTCGGCGGCAGCCCCACACGTGGCGGGGCTGGTGGGGCTTATGCTGTCGGTCA
The DNA here is from genome assembly GCA_947259675.1 of uncultured Pirellulaceae bacterium. Classification (GTDB taxonomy): domain Bacteria; phylum Planctomycetota; class Planctomycetia; order Pirellulales; family Pirellulaceae; genus Mariniblastus. Next base: position 2,709 of record CAMYNE010000332.1, on the reverse strand, counting down.
ACCCGTCTCTGACACCAGACGAGGTCCGCACGTTGTTACACCAGAATGCCGACGACGTGGGCGAAGCAGGCTTCGACATTTTTTTTGGAAACGGCCGGATCAATTGTGCCGCTACGGTGGCCGCAATCCCGTCGGCAGCCATTTGCGCCGGTGACGGCACGCTTATCGAAGGGTTCGGTGAAACAGATGACTACAATGCTACCTGCGGCTCGGACGATTCGTATTGGGCCGCTCATGGAGACAGTTTGTTTTTCCAAGTTTCGGATCCCGTTGTTCAATTTGAATTGACCGCGACCGTCCCGGCAGGGATTAGCGGCGGCACCATTAGTGTTGGTATTGAAGCCAGCAAACAAAGCGACCTCGCCAATTTGAATTTGCGAGCGCTGTTGTTCAACTTTGCGACCGGCAGTTACGTTTCATTGCCCGGCATCATGCCGCTGGCAATCACTGACGCGGTTCAGAATTTTGCGCTGCCCGGTGGCGCAGACCCGGCTGATTTTATTGGTCCAAACAATGAGGCTTGGCTCCTATTACAAACAATCCAAACATCGGGCCTGCCCAACGTGCGGACTCAACTGGACGAGGTGTTGTTCAACTTTGAATAGCCGCGGTGTTCTTCCCCTGGACTGAACAGCTACAGTTTTTGAAATAGTCGTTTTTAACCCGATCGCGCCAGTACACCAGCGCGGTCGGGTTTTCCCTTGCGCTTTGTCGCTCCAGTTCCAACGTCCTTAATTGTCCAGAAAGTCATACCTTTTTTGCTTTGATCGAAAATGGACCCATTTACGAGACTGCTGCGACCCGCCTCGGGCGCCCCGACTCACCACTGAACTTAAATCCGCTGGCTCGCGTCGGTGTGAAACGCCGGAGCAGATTCTCCCGATCTCAATGGCACCTCGTTCCGACCCTCCGACGCAGCCCAACGCGGATCGGATGAAACGCCTAGTGAATAACCTCTTCATGCACGCTGTTGTTTCATGCGGCATGGGGCACCTTCGATTGGGGCTTGGAATGCCTTTGGGTTTCGATTAGCAAAATCCGACGGAATCGATGCTGAGGACGAAAAAAAAACGAGTTGGACATCAAGGGTGTTGCAAGCTTTTTGGACTCCGAGACTCGTTTGCGCGGGTCTCTCGTTCATCTGACCACTTGAGAACTGGTTTGCGGATCGGTTAACCTGCTTGCCTGGAATCGCGTACTTTACAGGCAAAAAAACAATGCTCGATCTGTTTGACAAAATCACCGAAGCGACGAACGTCATCAAAAGCAAGTGGTCTCAAAAGCCTGCGGTCGGAATCATTCTTGGAACTGGGCTGGGCCCATTAGTCGAAAAGATCGAAGTCGCCGCCTCCATCGAATACGGCGAAATCCCGAACTTTCCGCGTTCCACCGCCCTTTCGCATAAAGGCCAACTGGTTTGTGGCACGCTGAATGGGCTGCCCGTCGTTGCCATGGAAGGCCGTTTGCATATGTATGAGGGATACTCGCTAAAAGAAATCACCCTGCCGGTCCGCGTGATGAAATCGTTAGGGGCAGACTTGCTCGTTTGTTCCAATGCAGTCGGCGCACTGAATCCTTATTATGCCAAGGGCGACATCATGTTGATCGAAGATCAGATCAACCTGATGGGCGACAACCCGCTGATCGGAATCAATGATGACCGTCTCGGGCCGCGTTTTCCGGACATGTGCGAGCCGTATTCGCACGAATTGATCGATCGGTCGCTGCGAATTGCTCGTGCGGAAGATATTGTTGCTCACAAAGGCGTTTTGGTCGGAGTGGCTGGACCCAATCTTGAAACGCGAGCCGAATACCGGTTCCTGCGCACCATCGGAGCAGATGTGGTCGGGATGTCGACGATTCCAGAAGTCATTGTGGCGGTCCATTGTGGAATGAGAGTGGTCGGTTTTTCGGTCATCACCGACCTTTGTCTGCCCGACGCCCTCGAACCGGCTGATGTCAACGAGATCATCAGAGTCGCCAACGAGGCTGAACCAAAGTTGTCGAAACTTGTAACGGGCGTTTTGGCCGAAGAGGCATAGGACTCGTCCGCATGAATCCTCAACAGCTTTGCACAGCTGCCAACCAATCCGCCGAATTTATTCGCGAGCGATTCGCAAGCCCAACCCGGCATGCAATCATTCTGGGTACCGGTGCCGGAAAACTGGGCGATGCAATCGATACTGAGTTAACGATCGACTACGGAGATATTCCAAACTTTCCTCGCAGTACGGTCATCGGCCATCAGGGCCAACTGATTTGCGGAACGCTTGCTGGAACACCCGTTATCGCAATGCAAGGTCGCTTCCATTTGTACGAGGGTTACCCGGTAGATTCGGCCACGCTTCCGATTCACATGATGCATCGGCTGGGGGTCGAAGTGCTGGTTGTCAGCAATGCCTCCGGCGGAATGAATCCCAAAATGAACAGCGGCGATATTATGGTAATCGAAAGTCACGTCGATCTCATGTTTCGCTCGACGCCCAACATGTGCAACGAACCCTCCCGCGGACGACCGTCACATCGGAGCGATGTTTACGACCACGCGTTGATGAAAATCGCAGAACGTTGCGCCCGAAAAAACGGCTTCGCAGTCCATCGCGGGGTTTACGCTGCGATGCTTGGTCCCAATTACGAGACTCGTGCCGAATACCGTTTTCTGCGGCAAATCGGTGCCGACGTGGTGGGAATGTCAACGGTGCCCGAAGT
>CAMYNE010000331.1 GCA_947259675.1 uncultured Pirellulaceae bacterium | reverse complement strand
GTTCTCGGGGCCGGGCGCAGCTGGTTTTGGCGGCGCAACGGTTTGTGGCAAATCCGCAGCCGCTTTGACAGAGGCGGCCTTTTTGTTTCCTTGTTCGGTATCCAACGTAGCAAATTCATCGCGTTGGAACTCTTGAGTTTCGCCGATACTGGCAACGGTTTTTTGTTCGTCCTTCAATACCTTTGGACGAGCCGAATGGTCAGCTTTCGGGTTTCCTTTTTCGGATGAATCGCGTTTGGTGATCGTTGACTGATCGGGAACTCGGATGCTTTTTTCGCACTTGGGACAAATGGCATCCTTGCCAGCATAGCGTGCTTTGACGTTAAGCTGTTCGTGACAATGTTGACAACAAAAACGAATACCCATGATGGGTATATTATAGATTCCAATCAGACTTATTAATATCGCTACTGATTCATAACTTTTGAAATGATCGCATTGTCGAAGTAGTTTATCGACATGCCCGCGTCAATCACGATCGATTGAGCATTAATGCCGGACGACCGCGGGCTCAATAGAAACGCGGCCACGTTGGCAACTTCTTGGGTTTGCACCGATTTGCCGCGCGGGATGACTTGCTCGGCATATAAATAGGCATCCACATAGCCCGGGATTCCTGCCGACGCCGACGTCTTTAACAGACCTGGTGAAACGGCATTGAATCTTACCTCCGAAAACTTGCTAAAGCTCTTGGCCAGGAACGCCAACGAGCTATCAAGCGCAGCTTTTACGGGGGCCATGAACCCGTAGTTTTCGCTTGCCATGGTTGTCGTCGAAATCGAAATCGTGATGACCGACGCATCATTGGACAGTTGATCTTTGAATTGGTTGGCGAGCGTTACAAAAGAAAAGCAGGAGATATCGACGGTTCGGAGGAACTGTTTTCGCGTTGTTTCATGAAACGGCCTGATGCCGCTCTCGTCGTAATCGGCAAACGCAATCGAATGGACAAGTCCATCAATCACCGGATGTTTTTCCGCAATCTGTTTTCCCACCTCGACGAGTTGGTCGTCAAACTCGACGTCGCACACATAAACGTCTCGATCCTGCATGAGTTTCGCAAGCGACTCAAGCCTTTGTGGACTGCGAACGACGTAGACAACGTTTGCACCCACTTCTTCCAGGGTTTTGCCGATATGCCAGGCGACGCTTTTCTTGTTGGCCACGCCAAAGACGACGATGGTCCTGCCCGTTAGTTGCAGAAAGTCCATTTTGTTCCTATTCGGCGTCCGGATTGGCAACGGTGCAGACAAACGAAAGCCGGGCAGCCAGCTTGCCATTACATTTCACCTGGCCGGTCAAGTAATAGGCGGTCGACACCACATCATCAAGCTTCACGTGCATTTCAATGGTGTCACCAGGGTGAACCATGTTTTTGAATTTCACATCATTCATCCGAGTCAAAACCGGGATTCCGTTACCAGTTGCGACAATACTGGCTAACAGAATTGCACCGGCTTGGACGGTGCTTTCGCAGAGAATGACGCCCGGCGTAAGCGGGTGCCCGGGATAATGGCCCTGGAAAAAATATTCATCGTCGCGAAAGGTTTTTCGACAAACGATGGTTGAATCGGTTTGTTCGACAATTTCGTCGACCAGCAGCATCGGCGCGCGATGCGGGATTGCGGCATGGATCTTTGCAAGGCTCGAGTCGGTGGTCGCCATGGCTTTTATGATTCGGAATAAGTGGTTTATGTGGGCAGAAAAATCTGGTCCAAGTCGTACTGTTTAAGAGTAGGTAAGACTAAATGTAAGATTTTTGCAATTCGGTTAAGTTGTTGCGATCGGTGAAGTTGCGGACGTATCACTCAACTGGTTAATCACGTCATTGGCAACAATCACTCCATAATTAATCGTTCCGAGCCAACCCGACATGATAATTCCACAACTTCCGGCGTGATAAAGTCCGGGAATTTGCTCAGGCAAAGATCGACTAACGGTCAGTCCCTCAAACTTCGTGCCAAAACTCGCGCCGTCGACGTGCTTCGTATAGTGTTCGAACGTTACGGGAGTTGCTGCCTCCGCGTGTACGATTCGTTGGCGACAATTCGGAACGTATTTTTCGAGAGCGTCAAACGTCGTTTCGACCAGGTCGTTTTTACTCGCTTCGTATTCTTCCTTCGTCATGCCGACCCAGTCCGCGTAATTGGCGTTGGTGCTGGAAACGATCAAGGTACGTGCTTTTCCGCCGGGCCGCGTGTCAGGATAGTAGAACGAAAACGTTCGGCTGGTGATATCTCTGCTGAGGAGCAAATCTGTCTGGAATCGCTCGGCTGTGCTGCTGAACAACAAATCACCTGTGTCGCGAGGCACGGTGTCTTCGGGTGCCATCGCCATGTATACCTGCGTGCTGGAATTGTTCAATCGAATTGCCTTCGCCTCGTCGATGAAGTCTTTGTCAAACTTGTCCTCGCCAACAAGACTGAATATGGTCGCGCGCAGATTTGAGTTTGAAACGACCGCTTTCGTGTGGATGGTTCGGCCGTTCACAACAACCGATTCGATCCCCTTTGCGTTGACGTTGACTTTCTCGACATCACAATTGATTCGCACGTCAACGCCGTTGGCTTTCATTTCTTTTTCCATCGACTTGATCAGTTTGTCGGTGCCGCCTTGGAATACAAAAACACCCTTCGACATAAAGTTGGAAAAGACGATGCCGTACGTCAGTGCCGGGTCTTCCAGCGTTGAACCATTGGCGTAAGTGATCGGTTCCATTAACAGCCGAATGACGTCTTCGCGGCCCGGAAAATATTCGTCGAACAGCTCGCGGGTGGTTTTGGTTTGGTCATCATAAAAGTTCATGCTGCGGGCAGCGTCAAAGAACTTGTTGACCGTTGCGTGTTCGAGGCCGAAATCCGTGGTGAGCAAGCGGGTGAAATCTTCTCGATCAAAGGTGGTCGTCAACGAAAACATCGGATTGTCAAAGCGAACACCGTGAAGCTGGACGATCGAATCAGCGATTTCCTGCGACCAATAGCGGCGACAGCTTTTTACCATTCCGTACGGAAATCCGTGTAACGAGATGTCAAAGATGTGTCCGCCAGGGCGTTTGAACCACGTTGCCAGACCACCCAGTTTGTAATGCTGTTCGCACAACAAAACGGACAATCCATCACGAGCAAGAATATTGGCGGCGGTGAGTCCACCAAGACCGCTTCCGATTACGACCACATCGTAGTTATCGCCGGCGCCTTTTAAGAAGTCTTTTGGCATGAATTGAATGGCTTTTGGATGTCAACGAACAATCACGCAAGATAAGTCATTACCGCCCGATTCTCAACCGACAAAAACGCATGAAGAGTGGACGAGCCGACGCGATCGAACAAACTTCATAAAAAAAGATGCGAATTTATTGGCTTTGGGACGCGAATCAAAACAGGAAGACGTCCTTAATGCCAGCAACGAATGACACGATCAACAACCAAACAATCCAAGCGACAACGAAACTGGCTGAAAAGACCAGCATCACTCCCCCAACAGCACTTAGTAGTTGAGACAACGCTCCGCGCTCATAGATGGTTCGGTTGTCGATTGAATCGGAAGCCATCAACAGGCCATGTCCAACAACGAAAATGATCGCGCAAATCGTAGTGAATGGAGCCGTTGGATAAGCCACAACGGCGATCGCAACGCAAGTCGTGAGCTTGAGAAGATCTATGATCCCATATTGGCTGACGTCGTTCGGGATTGGTTTGAAAATGTACATGGGCGTTCTGTGTGCACTGTCTTCTTCTGCCAGCAAAAAAACACAAGAATGAAGTCATTTCACGAGAGACTGATAATTCATTGTGGCAGGATATTAAACCCGGTACCAAGGCAGCGGTATCGCGGAATGGGGCCACATTTTCCAAGCAAGTAAAATCACCGGTAGATGACTTCAGCGATCTGAAATTCAAATCCCGAATTCGTTGATACGACGCTGAACTTGGTTTTGAGCACGTCGGCGATTTCTTTCTCATCCAAACTGACATGAGTTGCTTCGACTTCACGAAGTTTTGCAAGCGTCTGCTCTGGATAAAAATGGACTGTGGTAGAATCTGTAACGTTGATCTTCAAATCCCGAACAATCCGTTGATCCCAGCGACGCGCGACAGACTTTGCGTTTTGGAAATAAAAACTCTTTTTCTCAGCCGATCTGTCTGATTGAAT
>CAMYNE010000330.1 GCA_947259675.1 uncultured Pirellulaceae bacterium | reverse complement strand
AGCGAAACCGGATTCAGCCCCAGCTGCGAGAACTCTCGCAAAGGCTTGGCGATCGATTCACCCTCGCGAATCGACTCGGTGACCTTGCCGTACATCCGCTCAAAGACCGCGTTACCGCTGGTTTCCTTGGTGATGTTCAGGGCTTCCAGGATGGGCACACCACTGGCCACCAGGGTACCCAGAGTACGCGTCGTGCGCGCAAGGATATTCTTCTCGATCAATTGGCCGAAGACGGGAATCTTGATGACGAACATGTCCCAACCCATCCGCCCTGCTTCGAACTTGCGGATCAGCTTGATCAATAACCAGATGGAAATGGGGACAATTGGGATCAGGAAGCCCCACGACACGACAATGTCCGAAATCTGCATCAGAATGAGCGTTGGCGTCGGCAGTTCGGCGCCAAAGTCGTCGAAGATCTTTTTGAAGGCCGGCACGATCTTCCACATGATGAACGTCAAGATACTGACGGCGACCATCACCACGACGACCGGATAGACCATCGCGCCCTTGACTTTTCGTTTCAGGGCTTCGGCCCGCTCCTGAAATTCGGCCAGACGGCGGAGGATGACTTCCAAGGCACCGCCGGCTTCGCCGGCACGAATCATATTCACGTACAGCCGATCGAAGGCCTTCGGGCATTTGGACATCGCTTCGGAGAGCGTCGAACCGCCTTCGATCTCGTCGCAAACGTCCATCAGGCTGTTTTTCAGCCGGCCGGGCTTCGACTGTTGTTCCAGAATCTTGAGGCTGCGAAGGATGGGCAGACCCGCGTCCTGCAGGATGGACAACTGGCGAGTGAACGTGGTTAGCTGCTTGCTGCCCACGCCACCGATGGCGATCGAACGGCCTTTGCGCGCCCCGCCCGCGGCAGCTGTCTTTTTTTCTTTTTCTGCCTTGCGGCTCTTCTTGACGGAGATCTTCGTTACGAAGTACCCCATCTTGCGAATAGTCGCTTGGGCTTCCTCTTGCGACTCGGCATCGATCACGTCCCGGATCTCTTGGCCCGTGGAGTCCATGGCCTCGAATTGGAACGCCCCGTTTTCAAAACCAGACTTGCGAATTCCAAAACCATTAAGTTCTTTCAACGCTTCGTCACTAGCGTCTTCTTTCGGGTTTCGCAAAACGGAAGCCAAAGTTTTACTTTTTCGTTGGACGTCCGCGATTGGAATTCGAGCGATCACCTTCATCCAACTCGCGAGTTCCGGCATCTGAGTCTGGTTAGGCGTAATGGCCTTCCACTCGTCGCTGCCCGGCTCTGGAATTTCAAGTGAGGCGAACGCAAGTTGATTGTTTTTCGTCCCGAATTTGGCCCGATATTCGTTTTCTTGAGAATTTGGAACGCCGATTTTTGCCAAGTCAATTCGATATTTGTTGATGTTGATTTCGGCGGTCTTTTGTCCATTGGGATTGCCCGCGGTTGCAAGTTGCAACAAATTAGAATCAATCCATTGAAAAAAATCGGTTGTCAGTATTCGTGTATCGTAGTCAATCACGTAAACATAAGGTTGTTCCGGGATTCGAGCGAAACGTTGTGGAACATCGGATTCGCTTTTTACAGGCTTGCCAACGATCAGGCTGGCAATGACATCTCCCTGGCGATCTTCGAGAACCAACTTTGTGCCAAGGCTGGAACGGGGCACCGAAGAACTGTAGTTAATCGGGTCCACGACACCGAATTTGATATGGTCTTCTTCTGTATCCGACATCAGCTCGCGGACTTTGCACTCATTGAGGGAACTGCGAACCAGGGCAACCAGTGGTGTAGCGGTTGCCACAAAATTGGACTTTTGTGGCAAGACCCATTTGTCTGCCTTAAGAACGAGTCGAATGTCTTCAAGTTCGTTGCGATCATCATTGAATTTCAGAATTTGAATGGAACGGACCTGTTCCATATCGAGTTCCTCAAACAATGGCTTATCAATTTGGTCGCTGACCAGATCGCTCTCCGGCCAGGGATAGTAGTAGGCAGCAGCAACCGTTGCTGTTAAGGCGATCAGAATCATCAAGATCGTGGTTTGAAATGCAGATTTCATAACTTTGAGTTGTGTTAAGATTTCGTATTTGTTGTTAACGTCTACTTCAGTCGCCGGGCTTTTGAGATTCCTTCTCGTTCACGAAGTCGGCGCCGCGTGAATACGATTAGCCCGACAAGAAGCGGTGGGATCGGTGGCAACAGGACGGCCATCAATTTGAATTTGCGCTGAATGTCTTGAATTCGCAACTCAGCATCGAGTTGAATGCTGCGCATTTTTTCACGAGTCTCGTTTTGTAGCTCTTCGATGCGGCGATCGTAATTCCCCTGCTGTTCTCGTTGTTTTTGTTGCAGCAAGCCAAACAGGGCGTTGTGAGCTGGTAAATCAATCGCCTCGCCTCGATTTCGTTTTTCTTCCTGTTGGCGGTATTTTTCGGCCAACGGTGTAATTTCTGCTTGAATCTTATTCTCGATTTCCTGTCGAGCAACTTGTCGGTCAATTTCGATCTGTTGCGTCACATCGTAGACTTCCTGCATGGCCTCTTCCGTGGTTGCTTCGACGACGCGCAACGTGACGTGACGGAATTTTCGGTTGCGGATACTGAGGTAGGTCGATTCGTTAGCCAGCGAATCAATAATGTTCAACACAAACGCCATGTTCTGGAACCGGTATTCGATGCCTCGCTGAATGGGACTATTTCGAATATTGACGAAATAGTCAGCCAGCGTATCCATGTCAGCGACATAAATCACATTCGTGTTCTGCTTGGACTTTGCGTTTGATCCAGGCAGTACGGTGCCGGCAGATTCGCCACGAATGTGAGCGGCCAGGAAGAATTGTCGGTCGGGAGAGCCACGTTTTTGGTTGCGGTCTTCCTCACTGGGCGCATTGACAAAATCGGAAAGCAGGATTCTGCCCGCCTTCGTGAGCTCTCCAGTCGATACGAGCGGCTCAAAAATCAGCTTCGAATTGGGAACCGGGGCAATGGCACCCGTTAGCTGAAAGAACAGCTCTGTGATGCCCTGCATCGCCGGATGACCGGGAGAGAACATTGGGTTGGTGTCTGGGTTTTCTTCGCGGACAATTACCAGTTCGGGCGTGTTTAGCTGGCGATCACGGGGATAGGGGTTTTCCGACGGCAATTGCCAAACCAGCCAGGGAATCAACTGGCTGACTCCCCCGCGTTGAGTTTTGACCCTGTCGACGTCCAGATCGAGCGCATCCCAGAGCTTCTGGATGTCAGCGCTTTCACGACTATTTCGACTGATGCTGCGCGCAAAAAACGTTCCTTGGACGTAACTTAAATCCTGAATTCTGAAGTTAGTCTGGTTCGGCAATGGATCTTCAAAAATCGCAACGGGATATCCGGACTGAATCGCGTCAATCAAGTTATCCATCTCTGTTGGGCTCATTCGGGAAGGCTGAATCGCCAACAATACATCGTAGCGAGGCTTGGTTCGATTCCCTTGATCGTCTTCAAACCAGGCCGAATTCGGTTCCTCCATGGAAACGGACTCAACATCGTATTGTTTTTCAAGTTCCCGGATAATCTGTAGTCGCGGCACGCTCGCCTGCTGTCCCTGGATGCTCAACAGAGCACCCATCGCGAAGGCATCCGTTTCGACCACACCCACCGTCTTGCGATCCGATTGTGAGACGGTATTGATAGATCGCATCAATTCATATTCAACTGGCATGCCGTACGGGAAGAATTTGGTCACAACGCGTTCGAGGCCGCAAGTAAAGGCCGCACCGAGAACAACTTGCTCGCTGCGAATGGCGCCGCGGGATTCACTTTCAACATTCCTGGGACGAATACCAAAACGTTTTTCAGCCAAAATGGCTTCTTCGCTGAAAGGCTCGATTCCCTGATGGATTTTTACCTGAACCCGGTTTCCCCCGCGAACGTCAAACTCGCGCAGTAAGTTCACTAAATCGTATTTGGTTTGCACGTATTCCGTAGGAATATTGTTACTGATATAAGCCTCGATCTTAATCGGTGGATTGTCGCTGTTGATTTCCTTGGCTGCCAACTGATCGAGAACCGCGATTGTTGAATCGGAGAGTGTGCTTACCTTCTCAGCCGAAATGTCCATTCGCGCCCGGTTGAGCGGACTGTGTTGAACGATCAACACTCCCGCAATAACCGTGACGACGAGACAAATCGCCCGCAGCATGTAATG
>CAMYNE010000329.1 GCA_947259675.1 uncultured Pirellulaceae bacterium | reverse complement strand
CGGCGATTTCCCTGGCGCGGGTTTCCAATTTGCCTCGATCGGTCGTATCGGCGAGTCCATCCAGTCGTTGAAATTCGCCGGGATGGGGCGTCAACACTCGCAGCCCTTCGTGATTGGAAAGATCGGTGTCGGCATCGGCTAGGTTGTTAAGTCCGTCGGCATCAACGACGACGGGCAGCGGAAGTTGAGCGTACAGCAACGACACAATCTTCTGCAATGATTTACTTCGCCCCATGCCCGGCCCAATCGCGACAACATCCGCCCATTCGCATCTGTCCAATAGTTCGTCGAAAGCGTCCTTGGAAAATCTACCCTTCGAATCCGGCAGCCCAACCGTCATATAGCAAGGGGAGAACGCAGCAACCTGGGCATGTTGATTGGCTGGCGTTGCGACAACGACCAAACCGCTGCCGGCTCGCAGAGCGGCCATCCCGGAAAGACAAACCGCACCGCCCATTCCGTGAGAACCGCCGATTACCAGCACGCGTCCGAAATCGCCTTTATGAGCATTGATGTCACGAGAGGGCAGGGCAGAAGCGGCTGGCTGTTTTGAACTTTTTGACTCACCGCCGCCGGACGCCTCCGGTTCAATTGAGTCAAAGACTTGATCGGAAAAATGCTCCAGCGTGATTCGGCCAGCCCGAAACTGTTTGGCAGCTTGTTGAAATTGATGTCGATTCATACGAAAGCTTTTGGGGACAAAGTTTGAAGCTTGTCCGATGTTACTGGTCCGATGCTTGAACTACAATGTGCGGCTTCGGTTTTGACCATGTTTTACTTTACGAATTTGGAAAGTTGTCAAACCGAGTTGCATTTTGGCTTGAGCTTTAAAAAGCCAGTCTCGACGGGATCCGGTCCAAATCGTCTCTGTGATGATTTCAATCGCTACCACGGCAGGCAGAGGCTCGTATAATCAGGAAGATGCCTATTGGACAAGGGCAACCCGTTTCTCGTTTAACCGCGTGCCCATCGGGCCGCCCGGGGCGTTGCCCACGCGGTTAAAAAGACTTGCTCGTTTTGAGCTATGACCAACGTTTGCAAAAAAATGCATAGTCCAAGTCAGGTATTCACATTCCAGGGTCGCAGACCGAGACAAACAGAAAGAACGCCTCGAGAACGCTTATCAATGTATCTTCTCGAAAATCCGGTTTTGCAACGTGAGTTGTTAGTCAATTTGCGGATGGGGCGTGCCTTTATTTTGATGCTCGTGTATCAAGTCATTCTGGCTGCGGTTGTTTACTTTGCCTGGCCGGCCGACAACATCAAGCTCGACCTGACGGAAAACCCGGAATCAACCCGTCGGCTAGTCGACCTCCTGTTTCTAGGGCAGTACATTCTGGCTTCACTGATGGCGCCGAGTTTCGCCGCCGGAGCGGTAACTGGCGAAAAAGAACGCAAGACTTACGAAATGTTATTGGCCAGCCCCTTGCGGCCGGAAGCGATCGTGATGGGCAAGCTGGTCGCCGCGCTGACACATCTGGCCATCCTGATTTTTGCATCGCTGCCAATCGTGATGCTCTGTTTGCCACTGGGTGGCGTTCACTCCTCAGAGGTGTTGGCGGCTTACCTGGCATTGATTGCCAGTGTCATTACATTTGGCATGATCAGTGTTGCCTGTAGCAGTTTTTTTTCACGGACCAGCGCTGCGCTAGTGGTCTCGTATTTGTTGATTCTACCACTTGCGCTCATGGGTGTCTTGTTTTGGCAATCGCTCAGCCAATTTGGCGTAACCCGATTCAAACTGGCGGTGACGATTCTGCCCGGCATTGCAGCCGCAATCTCGATTACACTTTTTTACTTGACCAGTGCCCGACTACTTTACCCGCCGGACGTTGGCAGTGAAGGCAAAGAAGTTGTCGACCTGGAACAAGAAGCGGCGGAAGCCATCGGACTGGTGATTCAGCGGGATCAGTTTCCAGACCGGCTGTTCGCGCCACCCAAGCGGGAAACGTTAATGGATGACGGGACGAACCCCGTTTACGACAAAGAGATGCGGAGCGAGATTTTCGGTCAAGGCACCTTGATGCTGCGGCTCGCGATTCAGATTAGCATGCTGCTGGCGATTCCGTTGATGGCGTTGTTTCTGTATATCTTTCGCCATCTCGCGCCGTGGTACATTTCATACGTCGTGCTTTTTAATATTCTGGTCGGCCCCGTTTTCTCAGCCGGAAGTGTGACGGGTGAACGTGAACGACAGACGTTGGATTTGCTGTTGACCACGACGATCACACCGTGGCAAATCCTGTGGGGCAAATTGATCTCCGGACTTCGCGTTTCCAGCGTTTTGACTTCTTTTCTGTTGTGGCCGGTGTTCCTGGCATTGTTAATGGTACAGGATTACTGGACCAACGTACCAACGATAGTTGCTTACGTAATAATTTTTGGCTTGACCTGCACGACGAGTGCAATGTTGGCGTTGTTTTGTTCGACTCTCTTTAAGAAGACAACGGTCAGTTTGACGGTAACCTACATGGTGATTCTGGGGCTTTATCTTGTCCCATTGGCGACCAACTTTTTTGCGACCACGTATTTCCCGGGATCGCCGTCCACGGACTACGTTTACGCGTCGACCGTCACAAGTCCGTTTGCTGCCGCGTTTGAATTTCCGATTTATATGCCCGAGACGGCGAGCGAAGGCTCACGCTGGAGTCGCAACACCAGCGGACTATCAGTCTTGGGATATCCGCTTCACGACTTAAGACACTTTGGTGGCTATCTATTGTTCACGGTCCTGTTTAACCTCACGATGTTCGGACTGAGCATCTGGATGTTCAACTCGCGATGGCGAGTCTCAACATCAGTTCAATGACACTTTTGCGTTTCATTTATAGGTTATCTTCATGAAGTCTCTTTATCGAATCGCTTGGCTGATGGTGATCGGAGTGTTCTCTCTGTCGCCAGCTGTAAATTCCAATTCGGATTCTGTGCTTGGACAGGACACGGACGTTACCGGGCAACAAGAACAAGACGCAGAGAGCACGGATGACGAGAAACCAAAAGTCCCGGACCCGGTTGACATCTATATGGGCCGCCGAGTCGCGCAGACGATGCATTTCACCGGTGCGGAATGGCTGATCCGAGACGAGCGCGAACGTGAAGAAAGATGCTCCTTGATGTTAGCCAATCTCGGCATCAAGCCCGGGATGAACATTTGTGACATGGGATGCGGCAATGGATTTTACTCGCTTCAGATGGCTCAGTTGACAGGCAAAAACGGTTATGTGGTCGGTGTTGACGTGCAACCTGAAATGCTTGGCTATTTGCGCGAACGGATGGAAGGGCAGGGGGTGGATAACGTGATTCCTATTCTTGGCTCGTTTCATGATCCGCGTCTGCCACCGAATATGATCGATTTGATTTTGCTGGTGGACGTTTATCACGAGTTCTCTCACCCGGAGCAAATGTTGGCCGCGATGCGCCGCAGCCTCAAACCAGATGGCCTGATTGTGATGGTCGAGTATCGGGCCGAAGACAAATCGGTACCGATCAAGCCGCTTCACAAAATGAGCAAGAAACAAGTCAACAAAGAGTTGACAGCAAACGGGTTCAAGCTGGTCAAGGAGTTCGACGGTTTGCCTTGGCAACACATGATGTTCTTCGGCAAAGATGGCGATGGAGAGTCGGCCGCCGCCAAAGATCCTCAACAGTGACAACGTCGCAGTACCGTTTCGTGTGATGTAGGACGGTCACTCTCGGCCGTCTTTTGTCGGGCAGGAGTGCCCAACGTACAACGATCTAACCCACTCCACGTAATTCGACCCTGATCAAAACTGGGAAAGCTCCGCCGCCGTGAACGGTTCGTTCGGCTTCCTGTCTAGCACCGTGCTTAACACATGATTCATCGTGAACGGATCATTGTCGAACCCGCCATGCGTTTCGCTACGGGTAATTGACCCGGTGGCTCCGTTTGAATGATGGAAGACCGGTTGGGCCTTTACCTTATTCACCTTGCGAACATGCTTTTCTTTTTGCTCATGCGGTATTTCCAGAACTTCTCCGAACAAACTCCCATGTTCTTCCAACCGTTGATCGCCCCCCTTATGCTCGAGCCGTCGTAGTCTTCTCCGGGCCATTCGTCATGGCGTTTGGCAATCTCGTATAACATCCGTGTGCTCACAATCACCTTTCGATTACGCGACTTGTTGAGGTGATTGATCACGGCG
>CAMYNE010000328.1 GCA_947259675.1 uncultured Pirellulaceae bacterium | reverse complement strand
GCGGCCGCAGCTATCGCTGCTCAAACCGAGCTGCGCTTGCCTTTATTCGACCAACAAAAACTTGCGATTTGACAAGATCAGGAGCGCGGCCATTGTTCGCTATGAAATTGTAGGCAAATTCCCTTTCGGATGCTGATAGCCGCCGACACTGAGGATCATTCGGCCAGCGTCGTTTTTGCTCGGCGCGGGGAAGACTGATTCAAAAAAAGTCGTGTAAAATGAGCAAACTTAGTGAAAACACGCGTGTTTTTGCGACTAATTGCTATTGTTTCATCCGGTCGAATTGGTACTCTACGCCGCCTGAAAAACTGGGGGGACATACAGTTTTGTCAAGGCTCTACGCTCATTTCAATCACTTCATCAATGTTGATGCCCGTTAATGGCGGCCCCAAAGGAACATTTCGATGTCTCGACAGCTAATTATCTCAGCGTTTCTCGTTGTCCTGATCGGTCTTTCAGCCGGGTGTCGTAATTCAAGATTTTGTGGTCCGTATACAAACGGCTGTTGTGGGTTTGCGCAGTCGGCAACATTGCCGGCACCGCAAACGGGATCCTTGCAGATTCCTTCGCTTAATCAGGGGCAACCGTATTACAACCCCGGAAACGGTGTTCCAACCACGGCTCAACAGCCTGCTTACCTGGTGAATCCAAATTCAACAGCTCCAACCCCTGCCAACAACTCGCCCACATTAGCTCCTTCACAAGGTTGGAGGCCAGTAGGAACTAACAACTATTCGTTGAACCCAGCCAATACTTCTGCGCCGCAGAGTGTGTTGCAGCCAACTCTTGCACCGCGGCGGGCACCCGTTAACTTTGCCACAAACCAGCTTCAAAGCCCGTCGTCCGTAAGAACCGCTTCATCGACAAATGGCGGATTGTCGTTCACAGATTCAGTCAATTATCGAAGTACGCGAATAGACGAACGAACGGACGAGTCTCGACTTCCTGCAACCGATGCAACAAGTGTCAGGGCGCCTTCCGGCTTGAACACAGTTACTGCCGGCGCTCGTTTGCCTCAAGCCTATCCAATCTACGGCACCGTTGTTCCAAGGCAACCTGTTTATTCGACGCAGTCTCAATATGCCGTTCAGAACAATCAATCAATCTTGCTTCCACAGGGCTACACACAGCTACAACGAAGTCAACCGACAACCATCGCCGGTCAAGTCGTTTATGGCTCGGCAAACCCCGTTGTTTATAACACTTATCCTGCCGCCTACGCCCGATCGGGAACGGTCTATAACGGCGGCAATTCGCAAATCCTGGCGCAATCGACTGCGACTTACGATCCGCAAAACAACGTCAATTATGGATCTGGCTGGCGCGATCGAGAGCTAACAGCTCGACGCTAAGTAGCTTGGCCGTAGTTTGAACAGGTTGTTTCCAATTTCTAGGGCGATGGATGAACGTGCTCGCCTTTCCAGACTTAAAAAAGACATTCGATCAGTCAGCGATGTCGCGCTGGCGAACGTTCGTGTCGCGAATCGTCGATATCGGAATAGAATTCCAGGCACTCGATGACGCCGAGTTACGAAAACAGAGTCTGTCACTCCGTTATGAAGCCCTTAGCGGAAGACCGCTCGACCAGCTGTTGCCCGATGCGTATGCGCTCGTAAGGGAGGCATCGAGACGAACGCTGGGGATGACTCATTACGATGTCCAGCTGATGGGTGGCATTGCAATGCACTTTGGAAGTATTGCCGTGATGCAAACGGGTGAAGGCAAGACGTTGACTGCGACGTTGCCAATGTACTTGGCCGCGTTGACAGGTCGAGGCGCCCATCTGGCTACGGCCAACGATTATCTCGCCGCCCGCGATGCTGACCTGATGCGTCCGATTTATGCGGCATTGGGAATGACGGTCGGAGTCGTTTGTTCGGACACTTCTCGTCCCGAGCGTCAAAAGAGTTATCAGTGCGATGTGACTTATTCAACCGCCAAAGAAATCGGGTTTGATTTTTTGCGGGATCGGTTGTTTCAACGGCGGCAGGATGTGTTTGGTTCCAACATGATTGCCTCCATGGTTCAAATGGGTGGAAGTGACAACTCGTTACAGCCGGTTCAACGTGATTTGAATTTTATGCTGGTTGACGAAGCCGACAGTATTCTGATCGACGAGGCCAGAACTCCATTGATCGTCAGCAGCATGCCGGATGAGGTTGTTAAAGCCAAAGTCGCTTTATATCGCTGGTCGAATGAAGTATCTAAAAAATTCCAAAAAAACGAACACTTCGAAGTTGACGAAAAAACTCGGCAGGTTTCGTTGACTCGTGATGGACGCCGTTTGGTCAGAAAACTGCCGCAGCCCGCATTACTTGAGCGGACGCCAACTCTCGATATCTACGAACAAGTTGAGCAGGCGATATTTGTTGAAGAGACCTACATTCGAGATCGTCATTACATGATTCGCGACGGGGAGGTGGTCATCGTTGACGAATTCACCGGCAGGCTTGCCGAAGGTCGGAAATGGCGCAGCGGATTGCACCAGGCAATCGAGGCTCGTGAAGGCCTTGACGTTAGCGTTGAAACCGGCGAAGCGGCTCGGATCACGATTCAGGATCTCTTCATTCGCTACCACCGACTGAGTGGAATGACGGGAACGGCAGCCAATTCGGCGACAGAGCTTCGCAAGATCTATGAAGTACGCGTGGTCGAAGTTCCCACTCATCGTCCACCCAACAGAAAACAATGGCCGCCACTGGTGTTCGGAAGTGAGAGCCAGAAATGGCAAGCCATCGCGGATGAGATTTACAATATCATTCAAGTTGGCCGGCCCGTGCTCATTGGGACCCGATCCATCGACAAATCAGAACTTCTTTCCAGGATCCTGGCAGACCGTAACATTCAACACGACGTTCTCAACGCGCGGCATCTCGCGCGCGAGGCGAGCATCGTTGCCGAAGCTGGTCAGGTCGGACGGGTAACCGTTGCCACCAACATGGCTGGTCGTGGTACCGACATCAAGGTTAGTGCGCCGGCATTGGAACTTGGTGGGCTGCATGTGATCTGTACCGAACTTCACGATTCAGCTCGAATCGATCGGCAATTGATTGGTCGTTGTGGTCGACAAGGTGACCCCGGAACTTACCGCCAGTTTATGTCGTTAGAGGACGATATTCTAAAGACCGGGCTGGGTGAGACAACTGCAAATCGGCTGTTGAAATATCGTCTGCAGCCTGCCAAAGCGCTCATACGTTTTGCCCCGATGTTTAACGCGGCTCAAGCCAAAATCGAGAGACGGCATTTTAAGGCGAGACGAATGTTGTTGTATCATGAAAAACTTCGTCAAGAGATGCAGCGAGAAATGGGGCAGGATCCGTATCTCGATACGGCCGGAGCTTAATCCTAGTCTTAGTCCTAATCTTAGTCTTAGTCCAGATTCGCCTTTTTTGCCTGCGGATGCGATTCGGCTACCTCAACCTCAGCCGCGTAGGATTAAGATTAAGAGTACGATGAAGATTAAGATTACTTAGATTCCCTCGTCACGGCGCAAGTTGGCGCGTTGCGTTTTGGCGTCCAACTCGGTTGTGATCTCGCGCCATTTTTCAGCAGCTTGCTTAAGTGCAGCCAAGGGTTCCAGTTCGCCACGCAAACACTTTTCGATTGCAGCATCTAACGCATTTAAATAACGCGAGTGCCCCGGAATTCTAGGAAAAACAAAGGCGATGCTCTCTTGATTGATCTGTTGAATCACATCTCCGTATTGTTGAGATGTTTCGGGCGAAATTGCGTCTCCAGTCCAACGAGTAAGATCTCCCAGGTGACTTGCCCGAAACGGACCGGAGCGCGAAGATTCGGTCATCGTGGTCAGGCTAATCGCTTTGCTCGGCAGCCATTTAAGGAATTCGTGAGCAGTTAATGAATGTCCGCTTTTCTGGTTGACCGACGCGATAAGTCCATCAAAACCGATGACATCAACGTGAGGCGAATCCATTTTGTCGCGTGCGGCCCAACCGGTATCACCTCCATCGAACCAGCGGAACGATCCAGGAAGTCTCGCAATTTCAATCGCGTCGATTACCTTCGATTGATCGAAACCAGATCCATCCTCAGACTGGGTGAATTGCGACGAAGGCCAGGATAGCGCGACAGCAAGTCGACCGTTTACCATTTCCAAATAAATTTCTTTGCAAGTTCGCCTTAAGATTGGTTAACGCCTCAACGAATGGCTGCGTTTCAATCAGCGGCTCCATCGAATCGCGATCAAAGAGGATCGAAAGTTTCCCCCGGGCTCGCACATAGGCGGCGACACGGGACACAAATATTCTGCCAGCCCATCCGTTTTTTAATGGAATACCGACTTCTGTTGGCAAATTGTTTCCCGATCCGTCAGACAGCGTTTGCGTATTTCGAAGTTTTTGAACCAAAGCATCGAACTCTTCCCATGTTTCGGGAACCGAAGTCTCAAGTTCCTCCAAAACATCGCGGCGGTAAAACATCACAAGCTGCGGACTCCCTAAAGGCACCGCCCATGTTGACCGCCCCGTTCGAACGCTGGTTGAGCGGGCATGCCTTAACAACTCTTTGCTGTTCAATTGCTCGGTATCGGACCAGACGGCACGCGGGATTTCGGCAATCCTTGATCTGGAAACGAGTTCACCGATTAGCGCAGGAGGATAAATTATCACGTCGATATTGTCGTCCAACGCAAAATCGTCGCTTTCGAATTCCCGTTGGGTTTTGTTCAGCACTTTGAGTTTTCCGTCTCGTCGTGCGGCCCATTGTCGTTGAATGGTCGGACCAACCTTTTCATCGCCAATAATGAGAACCGTGATTTCATCAAGTACGACCTCATTGACTGGATTTTCATCTTGATCGGCGTCGGGTTGTCCAGATTGCGAACAACCGGTGAGTAAAATGAATGTCCAGGCAAAGCAAACGAA
>CAMYNE010000327.1 GCA_947259675.1 uncultured Pirellulaceae bacterium | reverse complement strand
ACTTGCCCAACCCAACGACACCTCCTGTAAATCCGATGTCTTTGTGTTCGACAACGACCGTTCGTGGCACAAAAATTTGCCAGGACTGAATCATGGCGATCGCGTCGAGCAGTTTTTCGGCTGACCTTTCAGATTTCGCTTCGCGGTTGAGTATCAAACGATTACGTACGATAAAACAAGCGACAATACAAAGGCTGATCGCGACTAATCCACCAAACATTCCATATTGTTGGCTGAGCAAGAGAATCAGCGACCCGAAAAGAATGAACAATATTGCTTGAGCTAGAGCCGCAGCTACATAGCTTCGAAGCCAGTCACCGAACGCTTGTTCGGACTTCTGAAACTTTGCCGGAAGCCAAAAACCACCAAGGAAATCCAGCGGCGTTAGCCACACCATGAACAATCCCGTCACGGCGGTGAGTTGTAACAACTCAAGAACGCCGAATCCCTCGTTGCGTGCCAAAAGGGTTTGTGGCAGTCCCATCGTCAATGCGATGGTGGTAATGGTGACGAGAGACCCGACGCCGGTAACTCCCAACCAAAGTCGTGCTCGGGCATATGTCATTTTGAGGTCACAATCGAGGTGCGGAGTTTGCGTTCAGAATTTGCATTATCTCGTCGAAACCGCATCAAGAACTGGTTGGCAACTCGATTTTGCGATCGCGGAACAAACCCTTGCTAGTTAACGGGTTGTTAAAGCTCGCTTTTTCCGGTTCTTCTATTGATCTCGGGCAGCCCGCGACTTGAAATGGACGTTATGAGATCTCAACAAAAAGGTCGGTCGGACGCATCCTGGCCACCAGGCCTTTGAACTGGCAGCCGCTATCAACAATATTATTTCTCGAACATCCGCCAACAAGAAGAATCGATTACTGATCTAATGACTAGCAATCGCCAGCGAATGAGCTGCATGGAAATCTGGGGTGGCAATCGCGCCATCGAGAAGAGCTTTGAAGCTCCGGGACTCGATATTTTTGTTCACAGTGCTCCCTACAAGGAAAGCCAAACTGGCGGCGGAGATATCTATTACTTGACGTCGTGTGCGTCCGGTCGCATTTCTCGTTTTTTGCTGGCTGATGTGAGCGGACATGGTGAAGCCGTTTCACAAGTTGCACTTTCGCTGCGCGATCTGTTGCGCGAAAACGTAAATAAGATCAGCCAAACACAGTTCGTCACTCAGATGAATCGAGAATTTGGTGACGTCGCTGATGAAAGCGGATTCGCGACTGCGGTTGTGGCGACTTTTTTTGAACCCAAGAAGAGCCTTTCCATAAACGTTGCGGGCCACCCATATCCGATCTATTACCGTGCTTCAGAACAGACATGGGTGCATCTGGATCCCGCCGAACTGGACGAGGGTCTGGAGAATCTGCCGTTGGGGGTCCACGAAGACTCGAATTATCCTGGACGAAAGATCACGACTGAGTCCGGGGACATGTTCCTGTTATATAGCGATGCTTTTATCGAATCGGTTAACCGTGAGGATCAGATGCTTGGAATCCGCGGAGTCTTGGACATCTTAAACGAAATTGATCGACCAGATCCTGCGGAGGTCATTCCTTTTCTTAGGACCAACATCGGAGAAATGGCGTCAGGCAATCTGCTTGACGATGACGCAACGCTGATTCTTGGTCATTTCACATCGACTAAAGTTCGATTACGGGACAATCTGATGGCCCCGATTCGATTGCTGGGAGACGTCTGCGACAACACCCGCCTGGGCAAATAGCTGGCTTTTCTTTCCAGCTCGATCTAGTTTTGCCAATTGAGCTCGTGTCCGCTTGTTTGCGGTTACGCCGCCAACGTTTCTCCGGTCTTATCGGATACCTAATGCGAAGCTATCGAGTATTCACAGGAGAATGACAATGTTTGGGTCAGCGAATAAAAAAGAAAAGCTTGAAAAGACGTACAAAAAGCTTTTGGATGAATCCTATCGGCTCTCTCATACGAATCGTAAGAAGAGCGACGAAAAAGCGGCCGAAGCAGATGAGATCCGCAAAAAGCTCGATGCAATGGAAGCGAACAAGGACTAGTCAATATTGGTCTAGCTCCGGCATCCTTAACAATATTGTGCCGGATCTAAGTACCGACTGGTGAAACAAGAAACGAATTTAGTTATGAACAAAAAACAGATTGGCAAGTACGTATTCATCTTTGCAGCCTTTGTGTCGTTTTTGTTTTCAGTTTCACTCTGGTTCAGTGGTCAACGGGAGGAAGGCGTCTTTGTTGGGCTTTGGGTCCCATCGATTCTGGCCTTAGGATGCTTGATGCTGTCTGGTAGAGGCGGCAACCAATGAGCACTTTGGCAATTTTTGTCGTTGGATTGTTTGTCAGCGGACTGACCCTAGCCGCCGCAGTGCTGGTTGGTCTTCAAGAGGCCGCTGATCCCGCACTAAGTCGTATCGAAGATTTGACTGAAGCCGAGAAGAAAATTGTTGGAAGATGAGGAAGTTGATTTCGCTGGTTGACTTGCGAACAAAAAGGCCTTGTGCCAAGTTTTTTTAGAATTCTTTTTTGGAAACATCACAATGAACGCTGAACACACCAAGAACTGGCCCGATCTTGCAATCGGACTTTACGATCGTCTCACTGGCAACAACGCCGAAATAACTTATGGCTTTGATGACATGCATATTCAAGTTCCCAGCGGAACGGGTGCAGATGCCGAACATGCAGAATGGGTTTTGAATGGTTCGCTTAAGATCAGCACTAACGAAAAAAGTGACTCCCCAAAGTCTTGATGGTCGGCGAGCTTGATGTCGTGATCGCCGGCCAAAAAGCGACGATTCAATTTTTGAATGACCACATCCTGTTGTGCATCAGCGATTACAAGACTGCTCGGAAAATTATTAAAACGCCCATGCCGGATTTGTCTTTGGCAGGCAGGCTGTTGTCTTTCTCCGAAACCGGGTTGCTCACGCGAATTGGAAGAAGGAAGCCATTTGAGTTGTTCCCGCAACCAAGCTGGATCGTTCGATTGTTGAGCCCCGCGGTTCGCGGTATGTTTGAAGCGTCCCTCAAATAACTCAATGCAACACTTCAGGAAAGCTGTATAGTTTTGACGAGCAATCACCCTCCGTCGCGTGTCCTGCTGACCGGAGCGACCGGATATGTCGGCGGGCGTTTGCTTCCATTGCTCTTATCGACAGGGCGTCCGGTTAGATGCTTGACTCGTAGAGCATCGAGTGAAGACAACTTTGACGGGAAAAATATCGAAGTCGTCGTTGGGAATGCTCTTGATGAAGAATCGTTGATTGCAGCTTTGAAAGGTGTTGAAACAGCCTACTACTTGATCCATTCGATGGGTGATAATGAGGACTTCGAGCAGACCGATCGCCGTGCCGCTGAAAACTTTGCGAAGGCTTGTACTTCGCAAGGAGTTAAGCGAATTGTTTACCTGGGTGGGCTCGGCGACCCAAGCGACAAGCTATCCAAACACCTGCGTAGTCGGCAGGAAATTGGCGACATATTAAGAACGTCGACCGCCAGTGTGATCGAATTCCAAGCTTCCATTATCATCGGTTCGGGCAGCCTTTCGTTCGAAATGATTCGTGCTTTGGTCGAACGATTGCCGGTGATGATCTGCCCGAAATGGGTCCGTGTCGTGGCTCAGCCAATCGCTTTCAAAAAACTCAATCGTACACATCGAGTTTCCTGCCGCCGCTTCGCCTTTGGCAACCATGTTTTTTGGCTACTCAGGAATCTAAATCCGCGAGCCCTGCAAAACGGTAGACTTGACATTCATCAATTGGAATCCGTTTCGCATGATCGTTTTGTTGTCGACCGAAACGGTTGCTGAAAAGTCGAACACATTGCTCACATGATCATTCAGTGTGACGGTGACGATTAATGTGTCTCCCGGCCTCGCAAACCCCTTGTATCGAGCCTGTTTGACTTTTACCAATACACCCAAAGCGTACTCATTAAAGAACGGGTCTTCAGTGTTGTACTCTTTCATCGGATTCGACTTTGCCAAATTCATGCTGGTAATATTGCATCGTTAAGAATCACGAATAAGGCTTTTGCTTGACACCGACCCTGATACACCGACGTTCATTGGAATACTTAACCAGCCAAGGCGATCTTGGTCCGAATTGTGTCATTGGGCGACCATCGGTTGTCAAAAAAAGATCGACGTCTCATACAACTGCGATTCCTAATTGAAATAATTACTTAAGATTATT
>CAMYNE010000326.1 GCA_947259675.1 uncultured Pirellulaceae bacterium | reverse complement strand
AGATACTAAAGCGCGTTTAGTTTAAGTTTGGCGTCTTTTCGTCGGTTTCGCCCGGCAATCAGAACGCCACGACCGCTATACGTCCGTGCGACACGCACTAAGAGTCTACACGTCGGGCCCCCCAAAAGTCTTTCACAGAAACCCGCGAAATATCAAAGGGAAATTCGCAATATTCAATACTGATAGCAATTGGTTGAATACACGATTTCCTTGTGCAAACATGCAATCCCGGGCTTAGGCCCAACCGTTCAAGGATTTCGATTTTCCAATTCTGCAGCTCGAGCCCGTGCCTTTTCGGCCGCTTTTAACTCGTCAAGTTCGTCCAGCGTTTCGGCGAGGTTGATCCAGATCCCGGATACATCGTTGCGAATTGCCAGACATCGGTGATACATCCGAGCGGCTTCATGCCATCTTGCTTGATGGAACAGCGCGTAACCGTAGTCATGATTGAGCATCAGGTCGTTAGGGTACTGGTGTAAGGCAATCTCAAATACGTGGTCACCTTGTTCGAATGCTTTCACGGCACAGTACCCATGGCCTAACCAGGCCAGCGTGCGCGGTGACAGTAATTCAAGATCAACATCCTTAACTAGTTCGTCAAGCGAGGCACGATTCCGATTTGGCGTGTAATAAAACTTGCGAATGCCGGTTCGAATCGGATCGTCATCGGCAACGTAGATCGCTTCGGCCCAAGGCTGCATGATTGCGGCGTTCAACTTGGGGCCACCGATCGCTGCCATTTGTCCGCGCGTTCCGATCCAGAGCTCCAGCAGATCAGCCCAGCGCTCTGAGTGCGGATGGTCACGAATTTTCTCGCCAATTACAGAAGGCTCTTCTTTGTCCAAATCGAAGCCATGATTGCGAAAAAACGCGCGCATTTCAGATTCCATGGCTTGCCAGCTGGCCAAGTCCGACTTGGTGGCACCTTGAATCACGACTTCTTCAATCTGTGCGGCCAAATCCCGTTCATCGAGTTTTTCACCAAATTCTTTTAACAAGTCGTGGGCTCGATTCTTGGATCTATCTTCAACAGGACCTTGTGCCAGCAGATCCTCGATTCTTTGGCAATGAATTCCGGCGGCTTCCCATGAATCCTGGTTGCCAATCCTTGACGCATGCGCCTTGACGAGGGAAATCGACGCGTCATTGGTAGCCTGTCTCAAACGATTGGTTCTTTCAGCAACCTGATTCGCTTGGTGGACGGCAGAACTGTACGTCCAAAAAGCCGCAACGGCGCTGACCAGCACAACCGCCGCGGAGGTAAACAACGCAATTCGGTTACGGCGAGCGAATTTGGTAACGCGATCAAGTGTCGAAGGAGGACGCGCGACGACCGGTTGCTCAGAAAGGTGGCGGGTAACGTCATCCGCCAATTCGCTGGCGGAAGCGTATCGGCGATTGCGATCTTTTTCCAGCGTTTTCATAACGATCCAGTCGAGATCGCCGCGAACCAACGACGACAGACGATTGGGTTCGACGCCGCGTTGACTTGCGACTTGGTCCAGCGATTGGCTGGATCCAATTTTGATGCTAGGACGCTGGGGTTCTTCTTCGCGAATGATTTTTAACATTTCATCCCAGGCGGCCTTGCGAAACCGATCGCGCCCAAACGGTGTTTCGCCAGTCAGCAGCGCATAGAGCACGATTCCTAACGAGTAAATATCTGAACGAGTGTCGACGTCCAGTTGGTTTCGACGTGCCTGTTCCGGGCTCATGTATTCGAGCGTTCCAATCACCTGCCCGAATTCAGTGAACAGCGTTTTGTCGGTCAGCTGGGAGCCCGTTGCTTTGGCGACACCAAAGTCGATTACCTTTGGCACGGGCAGCCCATCGAATTCTGCGACAAGAATGTTGTTTGGCTTGAGATCACGATGAATGATTCCTTTTTGATGAGCGTGTTGGACTGCACGGCAGACCGAAACGAATAGCTTGAGTCGTTGGACGGGAGCCATTTTTTCCTCATCGCAATACTCAGTGATCGGCGATCCGTTGACAAGTTCCATTACAAAGTAAGGCTGCACGCGATCAGTCGTCCCGGCATCCAGAACTTTGGCAATGTTTGGGTGGTCCATCATGGCCAGTGCTTGACGCTCTGCTTCGAAACGAGCGACGACTTGCCGGGAATCCATCCCGGGTTTGATGATTTTCAGGGCAACGCGACGTTTGACCGGTTCGGTTTGTTCGGCCATGAACACGATTCCCATTCCGCCTTCACCGATTTGCTGCAGCAGCTTGTACGGACCGATGCGAGCACCGATTTTGGCGCGTCCGTCTTTCGGCGGTACGTCCAGCGTGGGCTGTTCAGCTGGATTTGAGTTGTGGACTTGAGCAATCGGTCGCTCAAAAAAAGACTGTGGGTTGTCGTGAGCGGCCAGCAGTTCGTCAACGCGCGATTTGAGTTCCGGATTGCCCTGACAAAGTTGCTCGACGAGCACCTCGCGCTGTTCAAGGCTGTCTTGTTGAATTGCTTTGGCAAAAATCTGGGTTTCGTTCATGCGTCTCTCGCTCAAAAAACGGGGCACTACTCATGATGCGAGCAGATTGGGGTTTTCTATCAGAGTTTTCGATAAAAACTCCCTGTCCAATAAAAAACCTTCATTTACCTCTCCGAATTCAACTGGCTTTGGAGCCAGGCTCGAGCATAAGCCCAATGACGGTCCGCAGTTGCAGTCGAAATTCCGAGAACTTCTGCCGCTTCCCGGATTTTCAGACCTGTAAAATAGCGGAGTTTAACCAGCTCGGCCTTTTCCGGATCAAGCTTCTCAAATCGTCTCAATGTTTGATCGAGGATTTCCAATCGATCAAATTCGTCGACAGCGGATTGGTCGAGTTGATTGAGGTCGATGTCAACCCTCGCGATTTGACCGCCCCGTTTTGCGGCGTTCCGCGCGCGAGCTCGATCGATCAGAATTCGACGCATCGCTTCGGCAGCTGCACAAAAGAAATGCCGACGAGATTCGAACGACTGACCACCGGCGAGTCGCAAATAGGCTTCATGGACCAGGCTGGTGGCGTCAAGCGTCTGGCCGGGGTTTTCGTGGGAAATGCGGACAGCCGCCATCCGGCGCAGTTCATGGTAGACAACCGGCAACAAGTCATCGGCGGATTGGGCACCCTGTTCGATCAACTGCAAGATTCGAGTTACTTCGGTCATGTTTGCAAGTTAATCAAGAATTGTGGTTGAGTCATTCGACTTGCAAACTGTTTTTGCGTTGCTTCCAGAAAAGCGGCTGCAGTTCCGGCAATTACGACGGTTGCTCGTTGCCGGCCTACGACTTGTGAGAAATGCGGGTTAACCGTCTTTTGGCCAAGTATCCGCAACTCGATACCCGAGCGGCCACGGATCGGCCGGATCGAGCATGTATTGATGGACGCCCGTGATCCAAGCACGACCGGAAATTGTCGGAGTGATCGCAGGCTTTACACCAACGGTCGTTTCACTTTCGATTTGACACTCGAATTGAGAACCGATAATGGATCGCGCCCAATACCGTTGGCCTACTTTCATCCGGCCCTGGGCATGAAGCAACGCCATTCGGGCAGAACAACCAGTTCCAGTTGGGCATCGGTCAATCTTGCCTGGTTTGATTGCGACAGCGTTGGCACCCGTCCACCCACCATTTTCTTCCTTGAGCGGCCCGGCAAATTGACAAAACGAGATGTGGCGCCAAGCCCTGTTTTCAGGGTGCGAGAATCCCAGTTGTTCGTTCGCGGCGTTGGTAATTCTCACGCCCGTTTCGGCCAGTTCGCGCGCTTCGTCGGGATTGATGGAAAAACCGACCGACTTGGCATCGACGATCACGAAACTGTCTCCACCGTACGCAGTATCAACGGTCAGCGTTCCAAAACCCTCGACTTCCAGCTTGGCGCCCATTCTGTCGACAAAAGAGGGCACGTTCGTGACCGTTATTTTTTCGGCTTTGCCGTCACGGCATGTCGCTCGGACTCGTACTAATCCTCCCGGTGCCTCGAGAATCAAGTCCGTGAAGGGTTCTTGCATGGGAACAATTCCCTTGTTCAAAATAACCGTTGCCACACAAATCGAGTTTGAACCTGACATTGGTGGAGTGTCGCAGGGCTCCATAATAATAAAGCCCATCGCGGCACGAGGATCCTTAGGTGGAACCAAAAGGTTGAAATGCCGAAAAACTCCACCGCGCGGTTCGTTCAACAGAAATTTGCGAAGAGATTGATCCTGCTCGATAAACGTGCGCTGTTCCCACAAAGACTCACCGGGTGGCGGTTCGACTCCACCGATGATGACGTCTCCGACTTCTCCCTCGGCGTGACAACTGACAACATCGATGGTCCGGAGGGTTCGCATTTTATCGCGCGATAAAGATTTGCGATTTTGTTGTCAAGATGCTGTACAGGTCAGCCGCGTCTTTGGAACTGAGACCAATGCATTGCTGATGCTGAGAACCCATTTGTTGGGTCACTGCGTGTATGCAAAGTCCGCCTTCAAGACCAATCCAAAAGGGTCCGTGTTCATCTTCTGAAGCAAATTGCTCGTCCGACTGTACTTTTGACTGCTTTTCCGTGACTCGGTATCGACCCGGTTTCATGTTCAGTTCATTGCCGATCTTGATTTCAAACCTGCCGGCGTAGAGATCGCCTACAAAAATGGTGAGAGTTTTTCTATTTACATCGACTTCGGCATGAAATGGCCCAGTGACAACTTTGAGCTCAGTTCCGGGAGTCAGGTTGGACGCGTCTTGAATCGCCTTGCTGTTGATGTTGTAAACCAGTCGTGTGGGGACATTCCAACGCTCGGCTATTTCCACAATCGTTTCGTTGGGTCGGACAACGTAGGGTTGCGCGGCCAAATGATGTTCGGCAGAATAAATGACTTTTCCAGCCAAACCGTCCAGCCAACCAAGTAGTTCTTTCTGTTGTGTAGGGGTCAGACTTGGATCGTTGTAATATCGCGTTAACGTCCGGAGAGCTGGTTGAAACTGTTCCTCTCCCGTCATTTGTTCAACGGTGTCCCAAACGGCTGCAAAATCCAGGTTTTCAGTGGTCGTGTTTGCCAGGTTTGTCTCAGGCTCGATTGGGAGTTCGGTCCGGGGGCGCGTTTCCCTTGATTCAAAATCGCCAGAAGTTGGTTGATTCGGTCGAGCTGCAATCGATACCATTTCGCTTCGGGACTCGGGATCAAAGGAACCGGAACCAACGTCGTCTTCGGATCCCAATTGTTTTTTTAAAGCCTCGATAAGTTCATGATCGTGCGGCAATTCACTGTTGGCGTCAGGAAGTTCAGCGCTCGCACGTTGATTTCCAAAATCTTTGTCATTCGAAAATTCCATTTTGGGTTGGCGACTGACAATGGCCTCGGAATTCGAGCTTGGAGGATGTTGTTTTTCTGCTTGCGGGGCAACTGGTGGCTGCGAAGGAATGATTGAGCCGTTTTTGGGGCGATTGTATTCTGCTTGTTCTGGAAGCGCAACGGACTCCGGCAACTTAATATGAGGCTGAGGTTCAATTTCGTTACTGTCCCCTTCTGAAATCACGAGGGGTTCAATCAAACTCTGGTCAACATCCAACGAGGGATCGGGAGTTGTGAGGATTTCGTAAACTCCGTACGAAACGCCCAACAAAAGCACAGCGACGATAGTGTTTTTTAGCGAATGCACGCTCGTCCTCCTTGACCGCGCGACTCAACTCGAAAAGACTTGGCAATCGAGTTGAAAAGCGATTGTAAATTTCTCAGCTATTTAAACCAAATGTACGACGACTACGACCAAGACGAAATGACGCTGCCCTGCCCGAATTGCAATGCAGACGTCTACGAAGATACGCCTCGATGTCCCAATTGCGGCGAATACATCACCGGCTCAAATCGCAACGCATTTGCAAAACGGTCAAACTGGCTTCGTAATCTAATCGTTATCGTAATCGCACTTACGATTCTCTCTTTCCTGTTGCCGCACCTGTTGACACTGGTCGGTTTGATCGGGAAAGAATGAAGTGCGGGCGAATCGTAGATGTTGGGGAAAAGAATTGCCAGATCGATCTAAATTTCGAACAAAATCGACAGCATCATGGCCATTTCGTTGCGAAATTGACTTTATCGTGCAACGGACTTGCAATTTTGCTAGCTTTTGCCGGACCCGAATCATGATGTAGCTGGAGTCGTGAGACTTCAGACTTAGCGCATTAACCTCCAAAGTTTGTGTTTCTGTCATCCTGAACCGAGGAACGAGGTGTTGGATCTACGTAGAATTACGTGAGATACTTCAGTCGCAAGCTTCTTCAGAATGACAAGTCCGACAATGGATGTAAAAAATTGAACGGTATTAACACCGCCGGAGGAACCGACTGAATTCGCTCGAATCCAGCTACAAATTCCCGGACACGTTCATTTATTTGGCTTGTCTAAGCTTTTTGCGAATCTCTTTCAGCCGATTAGCCAGTTCTGACTCGAAGCCTCGATCGACGGGGTGATAGTATTCGGCATCGATACCAAGATAATCCTGTGTCGACACACCGTCTTCTTCGTTGTGCGAATATTGATAACCGACGCCATGACCAAGTTGTTTACCGCCCGCATAATGGCCGTCTCGAAGAAACCGAGGCACAGGCAGAATTCGGCCTGCTTGAATGTCTTTTCGAGCCGCGCCAATCGCGGCTGTTGCTGAATTCGATTTCGGTGCGCAGGCGAGGTAAGTGACCGTTTGGGCCAGCGTTAGCTGGCATTCGGGAAGTCCGATCTGTTCGCAGGCTTGTGAACACGCGACGGCTAACGGCAAAGCGTGAGGGTCGGCATTGCCAACGTCTTCGCTGGCCAAAATGATAAGTCTTCGGCATAAAAAACGAACATCTTCGCCTCCTTCAATCATGCGGGCCAACCAGTAGATACCGGCGTCTGGGTCGCTGCCTCGAATGCTCTTAATCAACGCGCTGGCGCAATCGTAATGTTCGTCACCCGTTGGATCGTACTGGATGGCTCGTTTCGAGATGGAATCGCGAACGGCTTGTGCAGTCAGTTCGATCGGAGCGTTAAATGGGGTTTGAGCTTCTGTAGATAAGACGGCAATTTCCAGAATTGAAAGTGCCTGCCTGGCATCGCCATCGCAAACAGCCGCTAGAAAGTCCAACGCGTCAGGGTTGGCCTGAATTTTTTTGCGACCGTAACCTCGCTCTTTGTCGGCAATTGCGCGATTCAAAGTGGTCTTGATTTCGTCCTCGGTAAGCGGTTCGAACTGAAACATCTGAAAAAAGGATTGGATGTTGTTGCACCAACGAGCGTGACGATACCGTCTTCCACATCGGCCAGCATCGCATCCTGTTGAGCTCGATTGAAACGATGGATTTCGTCGATGAACAGAAGCGTTGCGGGCCCACCGGTCGCGAGTGTATTCCGTGCCCCAGCCAGAACTTCCCTGAGGTCCTTGACGCCGTGGAGAATTGCGCTCAGTTGAGCGAACTTTCGACTGGTTTCGCGGGCCAGAATGCGGGCGAGCGTTGTTTTTCCGGTTCCGGGCGGCCCGAAGAAGATCACTGAGCCCAAACGATCGGATGTTACCAACCGGCGCAGCAGCTTTCCTTCGCCCAGGAGATGCGGTTGGCCAATAAATTCCTCAAGTGACCTGGGCCGCATTCGCGCGGCCAAAGGTTGCGCACGATCCAGGTTTTCTTTTTCGGCTTTTTCAAACAAAGACATGTTTGGCACTCGCGATTGTCATAAGATTGATGATTCAATATATCAAATTGTTTAACGCCCAGCCGCAGGCGCCGGCTTGAAGCGGAGATAGCCGGCTCCTGGGCGTCAAACTGTATTAAGCTAACCATTCATCAGGACATTCGCAAAAAAAACCAAAAAGGCAAAAGGCGCAGTTTCATGCAAATCACCAAGCGACACGTTTTGCTTCGGCTGCTCATTTGGATCGTCATCTTGTTGCCCGCCCAAGCGGCAAATTCACAGGACGATCAAAACGTCCGAGTGATGAGTTTCAACATTCGGTTCGGCACGGCAAATGACGGAGAGAATCACTGGGACATGCGAAAGAAAAACGTAATTACGACGATCACCGATTCCAATCCGGATTTGCTGGGAACCCAAGAGGTGTTGCCCTTTCAAGCCGCTTACTTGAAAGAGAATCTTGAGGGTTATTCGTACGTTGGTAGGTCGCGAGAAAATCGTGAATCGGGAGAGCAGTGCGGAATCTTGATTCGTTCGAATCGGTTTGACATTTTGGAACAAGGGCATTTTTGGTTTAGCGAAACTCCAAATGTGCCAGGTTCCAAGAGTTGGGATTCTTCGCTGCCTCGAATGGCAAGTTGGGTGAAATTGTTTGATCGTCGCGCGAAATCCGTTTTCTACTTCGTGAACACTCATTTTGATCATCGCGGCGTGATTGCCCGAGAAAAGTCCGCACAAGTTATCGTCGATCGAACCAAACGGTTTGAACGGAGTGTTCCTGTTGTCATTACGGGCGACTTCAATACGGACACCACGACTAAGCCCTATCAATTGTTGTCTTCGACATTTGTGGATACTTTTCAGAAGCTCCATCCTGATGCGAAAGAGACAGGGACATTTGGCGGCTTTCAGGGTCGAACCGGTGGCGCGCGAATTGACTTTATCTTTTCTTCTGAAAACATCACCGTC
>CAMYNE010000325.1 GCA_947259675.1 uncultured Pirellulaceae bacterium | reverse complement strand
TCATTCTTCATTCTTCATTCTTCATTCTTCATTCTTCATTCTTCATTCTTCATTCTTCATTCTTCATTCTTCATTCTTCGCCCCATGAAAACCGCTGGCTTCAAATTCGAGCTGCTTCATATCGACAAGCGGTGCGGCGCGCGACTCAGTCGACTGACGACTCCGCGCGGAACGGTTGAGCTGCCTGCCTTCATGCCAGTCGGCACTTGCGGCAGCGTAAAAGGCCTAACGGCTCAGCAAGTCCGCGCGACGGGTGCACAAATTTTGTTAGGCAACACCTATCATCTTTCGCTGCGTCCCGGATCGGAAATCGTTCAACAACTGGGCGGCCTTCACAAGTTCATGGACTGGCCGTATCCGATATTGACGGACAGTGGCGGGTTTCAACTGTTCAGTTTGGCGAAACTGACAAAGATCACAGAAGCGGGCGCAACATTTCGCTCCCACATTGACGGTTGCGAGTTGGAATTGACTCCTGAGCGATCGGTTCAGATTCAGGAAGAACTGGGTTCCGACATTGCCATGGTGCTCGATCACCTGATTGAGTTGCCTGCTGATCGGGCTGTCGTAGCAGATGCGAATGAACGAACGATTCGCTGGGCCAAACGCTGCCGGGATGCCCATACGCTGGACTCTCAGATTCAATTTGGCATCGTGCAAGGCGGGCTTGATCCGGATATGCGTCGGAACTGTGCCCGCAGTTTGGGCGACCTGGATTTCGCCGGTTATGCGATCGGCGGCCTAAGTGTCGGGGAACCGCCTGAAGAAATGCACAAAGTTCTGGATGTAAGCTGCCCGGTACTCCCCGAACAAAAACCCCGTTATCTAATGGGCGTCGGCACGCCGACCGATTTGCTGGAAAGCGTAAAACGGGGAGTCGACATGTTCGACTGCGTGATGCCCACCCGTAACGGGCGAAATGCAATGGCCTTTACCGACAACGGCCATCTCAAGTTGCGAAATCAAGTCCACCGGACCGATCCAAGACCGCTGCAAGAGGACGTTCAAACCGAGTATTCGCATCTTAGTCGTGCGTATATTCGCCATTTGTTCATGGCAAAAGAGATGTTGGGACCGATTCTGCTGTCCATTCATAACCTGGCCTACTATCACCGCTTGATGAAACAGGCCAGAGAAGCGATTGCGGCTGATTCGTTTTTGGACTTTTACGAGCAACGCATGGCGGGTTGGGGCAAAAAGCCTGATATTGCGGGAGTTTGATCGCAACATGGCCTTGTTGATCCGGGGTCCAAATTTTATGATTGTGCGAAGGTTTTAGCGTCGAAACGCCAGACGAAAATATTGGCTGGCAATTTCAATTCGCGATTTGATAAAAGCCGGTTTGCGAGTCGATGTTGGCTCGAACTTCGGTGTGCAAATTCGCGGTCGTTATCAGGAAATAGATGGTTCAGCTGTATCACATTTGTTGGCTGTTTTTGGCACAAGTTACTCCCGGGGCCGGTGGCGTCGACGGGGCCGCTGCTCCTGCAGCTGCGGCGGGCGAAGTAGCCAAAAAACAACCCAGCTTGTTGGAAAGCCTGGCATTTTTTATGCCGGCAATGCTGCTCGTGATGTTCCTGTATTTCCTGTTGATGGGGCGATCGCAACAAAAAGGTCAAACAAAAGGATCAACTCCTGAACTTCTCGAAAATCTAAAAAAGAATGACCGGGTCGTTACCGCAGGAGGAATCATCGGTACCGTGGTTAACATGCGGCAGGACGTCGACCATGTTACGCTACGAGTCGATGAATCTACAGGATCCAAAATGCAGATCTTGAAGCAATCAATTGTTCGCGTATTGAACGACGAAAAAGAAGCCTAACAGCTCAGTTCGTTGATCTCGTTTTCATGATGATACGAAAGGATTTCGTATTGAGCTTTTACATACACGCGAAAATCAGTCAATTCATTCTCAGGATCCGCTCAGATGTTTGAGTCTTCCACTGCAAACTTGTTGCTTCTTGCCCAAGCCGCCAATGATGGTTCAGGCGAAATCGAGAAAACTCCGTTTTACGAAACGGGTCCGTTCATGTTCGTCTGTATTTTGGCCTTGCTGTTCATCAGCTGGTTTACCGCCAAAGCCGTGGCCAAAAAATTGCGAATGCAAGAGTACAGCGGTCGGTTGTTTGTCATCATGACAACCATCCTGGTCGGCGTATTGCTGGTCACTGCCAAATTTCCTCCCAAATTTGGTGTCGACCTGAAAGGCGGCATGAATCTGATCGGTTCCTTGAACATGGAAGAGTTCGAGAATCTGGACCCCGGATCGAAACCTCCTGAAGCGAAAGACTTGATCCCGAACTTGCTCAAGCGTGTCGACCCTTCCGGTACACGCGAGATCATGATTCGCCCACTTGGTAAAGACAAAATTGAAGTCACCATTCCTTCGGTGACTTCCGAAGAGGCAGATGCGATCTGGGAACGCCTGGCCAAAGCCGGCCATCTTCAATTCCGGATCGTCGCTTCGCGTCAATTCAGTGACCATGGAGCCGCAATGGACCTGGCCCAAAAAATGGTCGAAGCCAGAAGTCCGTCTCGACTGGTCGAAAGGGAAAATTCGGACGGAACCACAACCGTTGTGGCCAAATGGTACGGCCTGGCCAGAGAAGATGTCGATGGACCCATTGAGCCGGGGACATTGCTGGGATTCAAATACGTTCCCGACAACCGCAACCTCGTCCGCGACGCTCGTTCACTTGAACTCGTTGACCTGGACCAGGTTAACTTCAGCGTCAATCGCGACAACCACGGTAAGGACTTAGCCAAATGGTGTGCAGAATACAAGGTCACGCCTCAAATCCTGATGCTTGAACCGGAGGACGAAAGCACGAATGTCGAAGGTCGTCACATTTCGCAAGTCCGGCCAGACGTTGACGAATATGCTCGTCCTTGTATTTCGTTCAATATGTCGGATGAAGGCGGGCAAAGACTGGGCCTGATGACTCAACTGAACAAACCCGATAATCAGGGCAAGCGCGGTCTGGGAATCGTCCTCGATGGCAATCTTCATACAGCCCCGACGATCGAAGAACCGATTTATGATCGCGGTCGCATCTCTGGAAGCTTCACGCGCAAAGAAGTTGACGATGTGATCATCAATCTTCGTTCCGGTAAACTCGAAGTGGCCTTGAACAAGAACCCCATTAGTAAGCAGTATATCGAATCGTCTCTCGGGGAAGAACTTAAACAGAAGGGCCTGTTTGCGATCGGTTTCTCCTTCGTACTGGTCCTTGGGTTTATGCTCGTCTACTACCGATTCGCAGGAATCGTCGCTTGCGCCGCGCTGTTGATTAATTTGCTGTTGATCATGGCATTGATCATGGCAATTCGACAGCCGCTTTCGCTGACCGGTTTAGCCGGTCTGGTGCTGACTGTCGGTATGTCTGTGGATGCGAATGTACTGGTTTTCGAGAGGATCCGCGAAGAACTTGACCGCGGCTCCGCTTTGAGGATGGCGATTCGTAACGGTTTTGATAAAGCGACCACCACCATCGTCGACGCGAACGTCACGACGCTGATTACGGCTCTGGTTCTGTACGTCATTGGAACGGAGCAGATCAAAGGATTTGCTGTCACTTTGATCCTCGGTATTCTGATGTCGATGTACACGGCGATTTATTGCTCGCGAACCGTTTTCGACATTGCCGAGCGTAAGCGCTGGTTGACAGAATTGAGCATGATGCGAATCCTCTCGAAAACGAAGATCGATTTTATTGGAAAACGCGGTGTGGCCGCAATCTTTTCAATCGTGCTGATCGGTTCGGGAATCGCGGGCATGTATATGCTTGGGCCCAGGATCTTGAATCACGATCTTCGCGGTGGCTCAACCGCTCGAGTTGTGTTCGAGGAAGAAAAGGAGATTGAATTTGTACGAACCAAACTTGATCAGGAAGATATCGAGATCAACAATGAAGAAATCGAATTCTCGGTTTCCAAAATTCGCGATGATAATTTCGTCGGTCGCGTGTTTAAAGTTGACAGTAACATTCCAACCTACGATGGGATCGGCGATGCCCCTTATGACCAGCTCAGCGACGTATTGGAGCGCGTGTTCGAAGGGGAATTGACCAAATTGCACGTCAACGTCGGCGAAACGGTCTCGCAAGTTCGCGATCAGCCTGAGGGTGTCGGTGCGATCAATCGTTCAGGTGTGCCACCTGCGTTGACGGCATTGTCTCTCGTCAACCCGTC
>CAMYNE010000324.1 GCA_947259675.1 uncultured Pirellulaceae bacterium | reverse complement strand
TTCAAACTGAGTTGGTGTCAGCGGTGAAAGAATCTCAGGCGGAATTGTTGTCGATTGATCGATTACAGCAGCCGCCGAGATTTCACCGCCCGAATCGAGATTGCAAAACGAGGATCCGATCAAAGAACTGCCGGTGAGATTGGCCCCTCTCAGGTCAGCCCCGGCAAAATCAGCTCCCTCCAGGTCCGCCTCGATAAATGTAACCTGCCGCAAATCGGCTTTTTCAAAGTGAGCGTTGGATAAATTGGCTCCAGAAAAATCGGCGCCAATCAATGAAGCGTTTTCAAAATTGGCATTTCTGAGCAGTGATCCGCGTGCCTTGAGCCCATCCAGGTTCCGCTCACTGGCATTGATACTGCGGAGATTATGACCAGAAAAGTCCCTGGATTCGAGCAGTCTCAGGACGCTACGACGATCGAGCGAGGGGACCATATAGCGTTCTTCTTTCCACGGGTCTGCGTGGTTGTGATAACCCGTTTCGGCTTCCCAGTAACCCAGACGGTCTGTCGCAAGTAAGTCGATTCTGGTCAGCCATTTGACACTTTTGTAAAAGTATCGTCCGGGAACAATGTTTCGGATGGGGCCCCCATGCTCGAGGCCGAGCGATTTGCCGTTTATGTTGAGTGCGATCAACGTTCCCAGCTCGATCGCTTCATCAATCAACAGCGAAGTCGAATGATCGCGATCGGATCGGGACACAAAAGAAACGAACTTGACTTCTTCTTTCACACCGACTTTGTTCAATAAGTCGGCTAATAGAACACCCCGAATTCTGACGTCCAACATCGACCAGCGTGTCACGCAATGGATATCCTCAATCCGTTCTGTTTGAGGAAATGATTGAAGTTCGGCAACGCTAAAGCTCATCGGTTGAGCGACCTCACCGGCGATTTCCAGCGACCAAGGCTGTTCGGATTCTGCCGGTTTCCGCTCGCCGATGATCGGCCACTTGCCTGGCGCGACGAGCTGTTGGCCCGGTGGCAGCCGTTTTGTCTGATTTTGGTTCGTCATTTGAGACCTCAAATCGAGTCATTTTGACTACGAACTGACCAATATTTGACCACATATTTGGCCGGGATTGACCCCAAGTTCGGGCCGTCCGAATTGTCAAAAGACTGTTGTTTGCAACTCTTGCACGCCAACGATGCTAAATCGGCATGGAAAGTGCAAGCATATGTCGATAGGCATCATAGACACAATCTCCCTGCGTCAAAACATGCGCCTGGTTAAAACCCAAATCACTCTAATCGAGGAATCAGACATGAAACAACTTGCAGTTCTTTTGGCAACCATTTGCCTCGTCGCGTTTGCGGCCGACGACACACTCGCGCAAGGGCGCGGCGGCGGAAATCGTGGCGGCGGACATTATCGCGGAGGCGGCGGACATCATCACGGCGGTCATCATCACGGTGGTTATAACAAAAGTCGATCCGCATTCAGTATTTCAATCGGTAACGGATACAGTGGTTTCAGTTACGGTCAGGGCTACGGTGGTTACGGCTATGGTGGATTTGCCGCACCAGTACCAGTATATCGGCCTTATTACGGCGGGTATGGTGGTTACGGAAGCGGAATTAGTGTTATCTACGGTAGTGGTTACCGCGGTTACGGAGGTTACGGTGGCTACCGTGGAGGCTGTGGACACTGGTAGCGCACAAGTGTTTTAACCTTGAATGCTCGCTTGAGATAGATAAATAAAGACCACCGAACAATGCGATGATCGGTGGTCTTTTTTATTTGAATGAAACTCGACTAGTGCGTGTCGCACGGAAGTATGGCGGTCGCGGCGCTCTAATTGCCGGGCGAAACCGACGAAAAAAGACGCCAAACTTAAACCGAACGCGCTCTAGGCAATTGCGTCGACATCGCGAGAGACGGGTTCCATCACTTTCGTGTTTCTTTCGACTGCCAAGACGGTCGTTCGCTGTTCAGTGCCATCACGGCTACAGGCAACAATCGGCAATACCTGGCGACGATTTGGCATTCCAAGTCGCACGCAAAACGTCCCGTCAGGTTCCAAACGCACCGGTTCACCACCCATCGTAACATTCGCAGACGGATCGGTGGCTCCATAAACCACCATCTGCGCATCGACCTCGAAAGGCAAGTCCGCGTGGGCAGAACCGATTCCAGACCCAAGTCGGACAAACGCTGGAGCGTTCATCGGCTGGCGAAGTTTTTCTTCGAACACAGTTTGAAGGTCGCCCGAGTTGTTTGAATCATCGTATCCGCCGCTTAATGCATAATACTTTTCGTAGTCGGCTTTAATGTCCGCCCAGTTTTCGTCAAGCGAACCGTTACCGGGTGGTGGAGTCGAGACTTGATTGCTGGTGGCCAGCAAATGGAATCGGCCGTCCGCCGTCAGGTACCCTAACGAAATCCGATACGACTTCGGTGGATCGGCAACGTCCACATACCAGTTCTTGACCCCACCATGAATCGGGATTTCCCGGATCACGTTCTCCACCGGACTCGTCGCCTCGCCGGACATTTCCAGCAATCGCAAAATGGGTTTGGCGGTATGCCATGAATCGGAAAGAGCTGCTTTTGCGCGTTGGACGGTCGGTTTGGTGATATCCCAATACGCGTGCAACCAATATGAGTCGCGAACCAAGAGGACGATTCGGTCGCTAGCTGGCTCGTTCGGTTTCGTCTGATAAGAGTTGGCCAGGGCAAGATCTTTCAAACTCTCATTTCGAATTCGTTCGGCCCGAATCCGTTTTGCGATCTTGGAGTCCGCTTCGACTTTGACCGGTTTCGCGACGTGTCTTTTTGCGATCATAGAATTAGCGGAACTTGTTTGTGAAGCGGATCCAGATGTTGCTTTGGCTTTCTGCTTTTGTTTGGCCAGTTTAAGCAACGCCAGGATCAGCTGTTCTTTACGCATGGAATGCCAACCAGGAACTCCATTCTTTTTGGCTAATTGGGCTAAGTCTTTTGAGGTTTGCAATCTCAAGGAAGCTGCAGTAATCAATGCCATTGCCTCCCTCGTACTCAATTGAGGTACGAGAATCGGGTGGTGGAACCACATCATGGCTTTCAGATTCCGAATCGTCGAAGCCGTCCATCAAAACAGGAGCCGGAATCATTCCAACTTCACGAACTCGTCGTCGATTTGTCTAGAATCGACGTGACAGCCAACATTTGGGGCGAGAAGGCTTGATAAGTGATGGAGAAGGGTCCGCCAGTACAGGTAAGTAGCTGTCCCCAAGGAAAATGCTCAAGAGCACGTCGATTGAAGCCGCAAGCCACACAAAATCGTCCCGATCCCTACTTCGATCACAATCTAACTTACCCAAAAAAACTGAATTTGCAACCTTTTGAGGTGGTTTTTAGCCGCCCGAATTCGACGTAAAGCGTTTGCATTAAAAGGTTTGCGCTGTTTCGATTTCACAAGATTTTGTGTTTTGCGATTTTGTGTTTCGTTAAGTCTTTTAATGGAAAAGACTTATGAATACTTTGAGAAAACTTTCACAAAGTTTTCTCGGTTGGGTTGATGGAGAATGACGGCTGCGTTAGATTTACGCCCGTCGATGCGAGATTTGTTACGTGACCTGAGTTCTTATTCAGGAAGTCCGTGGTGTCGGAGTCTCCCAAATCAAAATTGTCGGACTCCTCGGTCGAGCAAAAATCCAACGAGCAGAATCAGGACACGCGGTCAACTTGGGCCAAAGCGGTGGCTTTGGCGTCCAGAATCACCACGATCAGCGTCATGATGGTGGTTCCCGCTTTAGGTGGTTACTACCTCGATCAATACCTGGGTACGGTCGTTTTGTTCTTGTTTCTCGGCATGATTTTCGGAGTCGCGGCATCGGTTTGGCAGCTTTATAAGTTGATTCAATTTCAGAATCAGCTTTAGGCAGGCGACGGCCGATCGCCAGCGTGCAAAAAAAGTAAGGAACTGTAGTTCTAATAGAAATGGACAACCAGCGCATGACGATTCCATTCAGCACTTTTTTTGGAAGAGCCAATCTAGTCGGATTGGTCTTGCGAGTGTTGTTGATGAGTATTGTTTTGTCGGTTTGTTTTGGCTTCTCATTTCTGATCCGGAACGTGTTTTCGATGGAAGTTCCGAACCAGTTTTTGACGATCGCATTACTTGTCGTTTTGGTGCCGATGGTCGTCGGTTTGATTCTGTCTGAGTATCCGCGCGGCGATGACTACGCGATGATGCGGATCGGCTTCGCGACAT
>CAMYNE010000323.1 GCA_947259675.1 uncultured Pirellulaceae bacterium | reverse complement strand
GAATCGCTGCCGCTTTGCAAGCACAAATGAAGGTGCGGGACGATGCGATGGCTGAACTCCGCCATCGTGGCGATCAACTCTCGGGTGACTTCCGTTGCCTCGATACTGCTGAGCCGGAGGCGGAATGCGCCGGGAATCTGGCACAGTTCTCTAAGCAAATGAGCCAGCCGAACCCACTGTTCTCTGGGTTTGTTGCGATTCCAGTCGACGCCGTAATGCCCCAGGTGAATGCCGGTTAGTACAACTTCTCGGTGCCCGGCCTGGACCAATCGCGTTACCTCATCCGTGATCTGCCGAAGTGGACGTGACGTCAGCCGGGGACGGACATGTGGGATGATGCAGTAGCTGCAGCGCAGCAAACAGCCGTCCTGGACTTTGACGTAGGCGCGATGGCGCCCGGCCAGTCCCGAGATTCCGTTGGGAATATCAACCACTCCAAAGCGTCCGAGAAGATCTCCGAGTTCTCGTTTGTCCGTTACGACTTCTTCAACACCCGGCAATTTTGAAACTTCATCTGGAGCCCGAGTCGCATAACAACCCATCACAACGATTCGTGCATCGGGATTATCGCGGTTCATCCGACGGATAATCTGGCGGCTTTTTGCATCACCCTCTGAGGTCACCGTGCACGTATTCACAATGCACAGGTCTGCGCGCTGTTCGGGCTCAGCTTCTTCGTAACCTGAGCGCAACAGTCCTTCGCGGACAAACTGGGTCTCGTACTGGTTGACCTTGCAACCGAGCGTGTAGGTTTTGAGACGAGCGGTCACTAATTACTCGTGAGGAACAGGTTCAATTGAGGCGCTCATTGAACCCTTGCAGCGACCAATTAACATGTCTTTGCCAAACGCATGAATTTGGTCGCGTTTAAGTTCCGCGTGTTCTCGGGTGGTCGTCAAAACGGCTGCTCGACCTGAGGCGTCGACGGTTTTTGCGATCTCAAATCCTTTGGAATATGAGTGGCAAAAGAGTTGCCTCATCATCAGAACCACATACTCGTACGAATGATCGTCATCGTCCCACAAAATTACGTTGTAGCGCGGCTGACGTTTAGGTCGTCGATCGTCTTGGACGTGTCTCTTTTTGGTGGGTGCTACAACGGTTGCGGATCCATGCTCTGTCATAATCTTATCTCACTACTCTCTTCAATCTGGAACGAGCCACACATCCGGCGACTCGCGCTATCGGTGCCACACACGCTCAACTTGGTGCGACACGCACTTGCAAGGCGCAATATTGACTTGCCATCCAGGCAAGACAAAGAACAGACTACCCATGTTCGCGATGCGTAGTCGAGTGTCTATTTCAACGTTATATTGTATCTGCACCACAATTTACATATGTTTTTTTTTGCCAAAATTCTTAATTCGGGCGGCTGATTCGTCTCCGCAATAAGGACATTTCGAGGATGAAGTAACGGCGATCTACGCAGATTGGACATCCTGCGTACGGGAATTTGCGGAAACAGGATCAAAGTGCCCTGCGATTGCTGCCGTTTGTTGAGCCTTGCCAGAACGGCTCGGAAGGCCCTTCGGCACGCTGCACGCTTCACTTAACCTACTGTCACGCTTTCATTTAGGACTCAGAACCATGTCACAGTTTGATACTTACCTTGCGGAAAACCACAGTCGTTTTGAGCAGGATCTGTTCGAATGGCTGAGAATGGCGAGTATCGGTACAGATAGTGCCTACGACGAAGAAACAAAGAAAGCCGCAAACTGGTTGGCGGACAAGTTTCGTGGTCTCGATCTGGCCACCGAAATAATTGAGACATGTGGGCAGCCAATCGTTTATGCCGAATCACCCAAGGTGGCAGGCGCTCCGACTGTGTTGGTGTACGGACACTACGATGTGCAGCCTCCCGATCCGCTTGAACTATGGGAGGCGCCCCCATTTGAACCGACTGTGCGCGATGGCAAAGTCTATGCGCGGGGGGCTACGGATGACAAAGGCCAGATGATCACGCACCTCTTTGGCGTGGAAGCCTGGAAGAACACGATCGGTGATTTACCTATCCAAGTCAAATTCCTCATCGAAGGTGAGGAAGAGAGTGGCAGTGCCGGAATCGGAGAATTCCTTGAAGGCAAATATGACAAGGAGATCCCAGTCGCCAAAAAAATCGCGGCCGACATCGCAGTTATCAGTGATTGTTCTCAGTATGGACCCGGGCAACCCGCGATCACGTATGGCCTGCGAGGAATTTGCTATTATCAGTTGAACCTTTCAGGACCCAACCGCGACCTACACTCGGGCGGGTTTGGCGGTTCAGTCGCTAACCCGGCCAACGCCCTTGCCAAAATGCTCGGTGCACTCATCGATGAAAATGGGCGAATTCAGATCCCAGGATTCTATGACGCAATTTTGCCGATGACCGAACGTGAGCGGGAACAATTCGATTCTCTGGATTTCAATGATGATGACTTTGCCAAAGACCTCGGCGTAACGGAACTGGCTGGCGAGAAGGGCTTTTCCACTCTCGAACGCCGTTGGTCCCGACCCGCTTTCGACATCAACGGAATGTGGAGTGGTTACCAGGGAGAAGGTGCGAAAACCGTCTTGCCCGCAGTCGCTGGCGCCAAATTCAGCTTTCGTATCGTTCCCCATCAAGATCCCCAAAAAATCAAAGTAGGTTTGGAAACCAAACTGAAAGAAATCTGTCAGCCTGGTATCGAAATGGAACTTGTCAACTTACACGGCGCTCCCGGATTCGTGCTGCCTTTGGATAGTCCGTTCATGGAAGCGGCCTCGCAAGCGATTGCGAAAGGCTTCGATAGGAGACCTGTATTTATCCGTGCGGGCGGAAGTATCCCGATCGTCAACCATTTCAGTTCCATGTTGGGGATTGACACGTTGTTGCTGGGATGGGGCTTGGACGATGACGATCCGCATAGTCCCAACGAAAAATTCACACTCGCCGATTTCCATCGAGGCATAAAATCCAGCTGTCATCTTTGGGAAGAGATCGCGAAGATCGAAATCGGAGGTCGGAAATCGAAGGTCGGAAAAGAGCCTTAATAATTAAGCAAATATTCCGACCTCCGACCTCCGAATTCGTATTCCGAACTTCGGTTCAAACTTATTAATTCAGTATCTTTCATTGACTAAGTCATCCCCATGCTTGATCGAAAATATATTCTTGAAAACATCGACGCCGTTAAACAAAACTGCATCAATCGGAATGTGGAAGCCAACGTTGATTTGCTGGTTGAACTTGAAAACGAGCGTAAGCAGAAACTGCAAACCGTTCAGGAACTGAATACTCAGGCAAACGTAGTTTCTAAAACCATTGGTCAGGCCAAAGGCGATGCCGAACGCGAATCACGAAAAGAAGCAGGCAGAAAACTTCGCGAACAAAAAGATGCCGCTCAAGCCGAACATGATGAACTTGACGTCAGAATTCGCGAAATCCAGATATTGATTCCAAATATGGCTCACCCCGATGCCCCAATTGGTAAAGACGACAAAGCCAACCTGGAAGTTGCCCGAGGTAAACACAGCCCGCGCGAGTTTGGGTTTAAACCGCTTGACCATCTTGAGCTGGGAGAGAAACAAGGCTGGATCGACTTCGAAGGTGGCGCCCGCACCACGGGGAACGGGTTTTATTTTCTCAAAGGCGATTTGGTTTTGCTTGATCTGGCTCTTCAACAATACGCGGTCACCGAACTG
This sequence comes from uncultured Pirellulaceae bacterium, assembly GCA_947259675.1. GTDB lineage: Bacteria > Planctomycetota > Planctomycetia > Pirellulales > Pirellulaceae > Mariniblastus. The sequence continues at coordinate 530 of CAMYNE010000323.1, read as the reverse complement.
ATGAAACGAGGATTCGCTCCCACCATCACTCCTGATCTTGCGCTGGATTCCGTACTCGAAGGCATCGGATTTATGCCTCGCGGGCCCGAAACGCAAATTTACAGCATTGAGAATATGAACCTGTCGCTAATCGGAACGGCCGAAATTACGCTTGGCGGCTTGTACAGTGGCAAAACGCTTTCTGAAGAGGAACTGCCGATCAAGCTTTGCGGAATCAGCCATTGTTATCGAACGGAAGCCGGTGCGGCGGGGCGCGCGTCTCGCGGACTTTATCGCGTGCACCAATTTACAAAGATCGAAATGTTCGCGTTTACCGTACCCGAACAAAGCGATGCCATGCATGCGGAGCTGAAACAAGTCGAGTGCGATCTGTTTGACGCGATTGAGATCCCATATCGAGTCGTCGATACAGCGACCGGGGATTTGGGCGGTCCAGCTTACCGAAAATGGGACTTGGAAGCCTGGATGCCGGGCCGGGGCGAAGCGGGTGAGTTTGGCGAGGTTACCAGTACCTCAAACTGCACCTACTA
>CAMYNE010000322.1 GCA_947259675.1 uncultured Pirellulaceae bacterium | reverse complement strand
GCTCCCGAGCCCGGTCCGGACCGCTACAAGCACGCGATGGCGAAGATGGGCGATCTCGAATACCCCGGCTGGTCGATGGTCGCCTGGTTCTCAACGAAAACCCAATGGGAAGTTTGTCCGACTACCGCAAATTGCTGGATGATCCTGCCAGTGTTCTGGGCCCGATAGGCGAGAACGATTTTCATTACCAGTTTCGATACAAGCGTGGGCCGCTGGACTGGTCACCGTTGATGAGGCTCATCAAGGTTTTCTATTTTGAATTTAGAAGCCGATTTATGAATCCGATCTATCAGAATAATCAGTATCGTACTTCTTCTGAAGCTTACCAGCTGGTACTTGCCATAATTCAGGATTTTCACTGCGACGTACTTGCCAATGGATCTCTGCCCCTCGTGGTACTGTTTCCGAATCGCGCCGATTTGGCAGCCTTGTCGAGTTCTGATAGCTTGATGTATGAGCCGATGAAAAATCAATTACTCGTAGCAGGCTATCCAGTTATAGAACTGGCTGAAGCATTTCGTCCGTTTATCGGCGAGACCGATTTGGAAGAACTTATCAAGGCCCACTACACGGGTCAGGGAAATGAGTTAGTAGCAGATTATTTGCTTTCGGAAATTGACGCTGCTGGCCTTTTTAGTGATGAACGGCGTAATGAGCTGATGACGGCGCAGGCTGAACTTTGCCGAAAATGAGATGGTGAAACGTGCTTCACTGAGTGCGCAGTACCCCCTTACATCGGAATAGTGGTAAGGAAGCTGCTTTGAATCTGGCCTGACAAGGATTTAGACAATTGTGGACTATGCAATAAAGGGCGGGTCGCTTCGCGGCGCAGACAGTCTTCGCTGGTTTTTGCTTGTACTGCCGATCTATTTTTATATCGTCACCGCATGGTTTATCCGGCCGTTAAGCGTGAGCAATATATCGTTGGCTTATGTTGCGCCGCTCACATTTGTTACCGGCTTATTGTTATTAAATGTTCCCAGGTCCGAATTGCTCGCCATGCTGCTGCGTGCCAGATTCGAACTGGCGCTCGCCTTGCTCATGTCTGCCAACGGGGTGGTCTGGGGGCAACTTGGAACCGAGTTTACTTATCAAGGAAAGCTTAATGATGCCGGTCAGCCGGCTAGTGGGACTTACAACCTGGAAATCTCCATGTGGGATGCCGATGTAGCCGGCAATCAAATTGGCGTGACAAATTCGTTCAACAATTTGCCGATTAGCAACGGATTGTTTTCGGTGGAACTCGATTTTGGAGCAAGTTCCTTAAACGGGGATGCGCGATGGTTGGAAATCGTCGTTGATGGCAACACGCTGGACCCGCGGCAGCCGGTCAAAGGTGCGCCTTATTCCATACAAACGCGAGGAATTTACGTAAACCAAGACGAGTCATTTATCGGGATCGGGCGGGAGGATTCTATTACTAGCGCCGAGTACTTTGGCATCAATGCGCCGGTCAATTCTGGATATGGCGGGATGTATATCAACACCGACGGCGCGGCTGGTTTGCCATTCTACGGGTACTCCATTAGTGGTAGTGCGGCCATGTGGCATTACTATGATGCCGCAACTGGTGACTGGAATCTGAACAACAGTGGCGTTCGGATGAGCATTGGAAATGATGGATCCGCATCAATTGGTAATGCATTAACGGCGGCGAGTGACGGTTCCGTAGCCATCGCCACGGACGCGCTAGTGGCCGAAAATGACGGTTCCGTAGCCATCGCCGTTGACGCGCTGACGGCAGCGAATGACGGTTCCGTAGCCATCGCCATAGATGCGCTGACCGCAGCGCTTGATGGTTCCGTCGGAATCGGGAACGATGCTTTGATGGTTGCCAGCGACGGGTTTGTCGGTGTCAACCGCGACTACTCAATCACCTCAGCTGAAGAGTTTGGAATCTACAAAAACACCACTAGCTTCGGTGGCATGTACGTTGAAACGGAGGGAGGTGATCCGTTTTATGGTTACGCCAACAGCGGCTCGGTCGAAGCCTACCACTACGTTGATGGTTCGACAGGCGATTGGAAATTGTACAACAGCGGAGAACGACTGGTTGTCGCCGATGACGGTTATGTGGGAATTGGACGAAATACTCCGATTGATGCCTTTTCCCAATTTGACGTGCAAACACCGGCAGGTAGCAACCAGTACGGGGGCATGCATGTAAATACAACTGGCTCTCAGGGTCTGCCTTTCTACGGCTACGCAACCGGAGGCACGACGAAAGCCTTTACTTACTACAACGGCGGCACTGATACCTGGCTGCTGGAAATCGGCGGTCAAGAGCGAATGGTGGTCCAATCCAACGGACGAGTCGGGCTCAGCACGTTTGCACCGAATTATCTTCTCCACTGCAACGGTAGCGCTGGAAAACCGGGCGGCGGCTCGTGGTCAAATTCGTCCGATCGTCGCTTAAAAAAGAATATCGAAAACCTCGATGGATCGCTTGAAAAACTGTTGAGGCTTCGCGGCGTGACTTATGAGTACATTGACCCCAAAGCAATTAATGAACTTGAAGGTAAGCAAACCGGGATGATCGCCCAGGAAGTGGAAGAAGTCTTCCCCGACTGGGTCGATGAACGCAACGATGGCTACAAGGCGTTGACTTTTCGTGGCTTCGAAGCATTGGCAGTTGAAGCGCTGCGGGAACTTCGCAACGAGAAGGATCAGGAGATTCATAAACTCCAAAACGAAAACGATGAGCTTCGAAATCGAGTTGAAGCCCTCGAGTCCGCGGTGCACAGCCTGTTGGAGAAGCCGTGAGTTTGTTCTTGGATGGCAACTCTCACCGGAGTTGCCTGGCCAAGAGCGATCGCTTGACAATCAAAAAAATCTAAGGACCATGCATTTCGCGGAGAATCAATAATGAATTGTAAACAGACACTAACATCGGTCGCAATTGTGACTGCTATTTTGGCATCACTAGGCGCCACCAAGCTCGTTGCACAACCGTTTGACATTTCCTGGTACACGATTGACAGTGGTGGAGGCTATTGCTCGGAAGCAAATTTTGAATTGGAAGGCACGATCGGACAACATGACGCAGGCGTGCCAATGTCGGCTGGAAATTTCACTCTGGTCGGCGGTTTTTGGACAGACGGATCAACAGTACCGGTCGAGATCTGCCCCGACACGGCGACGCGGACAGCCGGCAACACCTCCAGCGGAAGCTCGGCGGATATTTGCGATGAGGACAGCGCGATCTGGACCGTTCAGAGCACAACCTTCGTCGCGGCGTTTTCACCGCCTCCGGTCGCGATTACTTTCGAAGGTAATACGAATCCCGTTGTTGGTGGGACTGACGTGACACTGCGGCTTGTCGGCGGCCCCGAGTTCGGCAATGATTCGGCGTTCATCCAGCTGCGCATGTGGAACTTCTCAACCGGGGCTTATCAAAACACGCCCTTCATCAATCAGTCAGACAGCGACAACACCGTATATGAGTCTACAAATCCTGTCGCAGACTTCGTCGGTCCGAATGGCGAGCTGAGGGCGGAGATAACGTGTGCCAAGACGGTAGCCGGTCCGATCCGATTGCGAATGGATCAAGCGTCGGTCCGAATGGCGAGCTGAGGGCGGAGATAACGTGTGCCAAGACGGTAGCCGGTCCGATCCGATTGCGAATGGATCAAGTCGGATGGCAAATTCAATAGATTAAAAACTGGCGGTTTTGGAACCCGAATAACGTTCGATTTGAACTGACAAACTGTAAATCGACGTGATCGGACGTCTTAAGCCCCTGGTCAAAACCAGGGGCTTATTTTTGTCTCGATCGTACCCGCGCATGTGTATTTCAAAATAATTGAATTCCGCACTCTGCATTCTGAATTCCGCATTGGTGGGGGTCTCGTCGTCGTACCGGGAAATCGGATATCTTAGACTTGGCGTTTAACTTTAACCGATCAGCGTTGACGGAAGCGCCAGTTTAGAGTGACCCGGAAAAACAGATGACCACCAAAAATCACAAAATCATTTACACGTTTACCGACGAAGCCCCCGCATTGGCCACTCGGTCTTTTCTGCCAATCATCGAAACGTTCGCGAGTGCTGCCGACATTTCGGTAGAGACTCGTGATATTTCACTGGCCGGACGAATTATCGCCAGTTTCCCCGAAGCATTGAACGATGACCAACGCATGGGAGACGCGTTGGCAGAACTTGGCGAATTGGCTCAAAAACCCGAAGCCAACATCATCAAGTTGCCGAATATAAGTGCCTCCATTCCCCAGTTGAAAGACGCCATCGAAGAATTGCGATCCAGCGGTTTTGACGTACCCGAATATCCCGACGATCCTCAAACTAATGAAGAGAAACAGAATCGCGCCCGTTATGACAAAATCAAAGGCAGCGCGGTCAATCCTGTCCTTCGTGAAGGCAATTCTGATCGACGTGCACCAACCGCAGTAAAACAATATGCCAGGAAACATCCACATTCCATGGGTGCCTGGTCTTCCGAATCAAAGACACACGTTGCCCACATGACCAACGGCGATTTCCGCGCCAACGAAAAATCCGTAACCCTTCCGAAGACGGGAAGGGTCAGAATTGAATTGACAGCCGACGATGGCGACCTGACCGTTTTGAAAGAAGTTCCCGTGCTCGAAGGCGAGATTATCGATGCGACGGTGATGAATGTTTTGGCGCTGAACAAGTTTCTTGCGGCCCAGATCGAAGATGCCAGGCAAAAAGGCGTTTTGTTTTCGCTGCACATGAAAGCGACGATGATGAAAGTCTCGGACCCGATCATCTTCGGTCACGCGGTCAGAGCATACTTTGCGAATGTCTTTTCCAAACACAACTCGGTTCTCGATGAAGCTGGCGTTAACGTGAACAACGGTTTGGGTAACTTGCTCGATGCGATTCAAGAACTACCGCCGGACCAACGTGCCGAAATTGAAGCTGACATCGAATCGGCGTACAAAAACGGGCCTGCCCTGGCAATGGTCAACTCCGACAAGGGCATTACAAATTTGCACGTTCCCAGTGACGTGATTATTGACGCATCGATGCCAGCCATGATTCGAACTTCCGGCCAAATGTGGAATGCCGATGGAAAACAACAGGACACCAAGGCCGTCATCCCAGACAGCAGCTACGCAGGACTATACCAGGAGACGATTGACTTCTGCAAAGAACACGGAGCATTCGATCCAACGACCATGGGAACAGTTCCCAACGTCGGATTGATGGCTCAAAAAGCAGAAGAGTACGGCTCGCATGACAAGACCTTTGAGATTTCTGCCAACGGAATCGTCCGTGTGGTCGACGACTCTGGGGCAACGTTGATGGAGCATCCCGTTGAAAAAGGAGATATTTGGCGAATGTGCCAAGTCAAAGACGCTCCCGTTCGCGACTGGATCAAACTGGCTGTTAAGCGGGCACGTGCGACGAATACGCCGGCTGTGTTCTGGTTGGATGAGGATCGCGCCCACGATGCCGAGTTGATCAAGAAAGTGACGGCTTACCTGCCCGAACACGACACCGAAGGGCTTGAAATTAAAATTATGTCTCCGGTGAAGGCGACTCGATTTACACTTGAACGAATCAAGGACGGCAAAGACACGATTTCCGTGACGGGCAACGTGCTTCGCGATTACTTGACGGACCTGTTTCCAATTCTGGAACTTGGCACCAGTGCCAAGATGCTTTCGATTGTACCGTTGATGAACGGAGGTGGATTGTTTGAAACAGGTGCAGGGGGTTCGGCTCCCAAACATGTTCAACAGTTTAATACCGAGAACCATCTTCGCTGGAACTCGCTCGGCGAGTTTCTCGCGTTGGCGGTTTCCCTGGAACATCTGAGCGAAACAACGGGTAATGCTCGTGCAATAGTGCTTGTTGATGCCTTGGAAAAGGCGACCGAAAAACTATTGGATACGAACAAGTCGCCATCGCGAAAAGTGGGAGAGCTCGACAATCGTGGAAGTCATTTTTATCTAGCGATGTATTGGGCGGAAGCTCTCGCAGAACAAACGGCTGATATTGAGCTTCAGGCCCGTTTTGCTTTGCTTGCGAAAGAGCTTGCCGAAAATGAAGCGACAATTATCAAGGAATTGAATTCTGTTCAAGGACAACCCGTCGATATCGGCGGTTACTATTTCCCCGATCCAGAGCTAGCCTCCCAGGCAATGCGACCAAGTAAGACTTTCAACGAGACTTTGGCTCGAAGTGGGGTCGCAGTGTAGTCGCTTTGTCGTCTTTGTCGTTCAACGAAATGATTAGTTTGAAGTGGCTGTAATTATTGGACTTACTGCCATAATGCTGATTGATGAAAGGAAAGTACGGCGCAAACTAAGAGAGTTTGAGTTCGCGGCGGCGAAAAAATATCAAGCGAAAAAACAAGAGATCGGTTTGTAAAGTACGGGTATCAGGGGGATTAGGATGAATGGTCGGCAAAAACTTCGTTTTTGAAGATGATGCGGGTGCAAATGCGACGACCTGATAAAGCCTGATTATATGTTTTTAGTTTTAGACCGGAAAACGAAAAATTTTTGTTTGAAGTCTGGCTCGGGCTGCCGTAAAATCGGAAGCGATGGTCAATTGGGGTTACCTTTTTTGGGCTACGACCTCTCATGGCGATTGGATAAAACGGCTCATCAAGCGACGCGTGCTGCGGTTATTTCTGCTTTACCAAAATTGCTTTGGCTGGGGCCGACTCCGGTTCTATGTCATTGATCTATCAGTTTTTGTTACGTTTCGATTTTGGGGAGTGGCGAAATGCCGCAGGGTACGATTAAAAAGTTGACGGATAAGGGATTTGGATTTATTGAGGGCGAGAAAGGAGATATCTTCTTTCATCATTCAGCTGTTCAGGACGTTGCCTACGACAATCTTCGTGAAGGGCAAAAAGTCGAATACGAAGAAGGTCGCGGGCCAAAGGGACCACGCGCTGAAAATGTCGTGGTTGTCGACTAGTGCTTTTTTGTCAAATCTAACTACAGGTTGGTTCGTCCTGCCGTTAAGCGACTGGACCGGAATTCCAATCTCCAGATTGACGGTGCACGGGGTTTAGTTCAACAGGCTGACCGATCACAAGAAACCGCATGTGATTGACACGTGCGGTTTTTTTTTCGTCTGTTTCATCCATTCAGATTTTGATCGAAGGCGCATCTTTGTCGTAAGAAATGGGTTATCTGATATGTAGTGCGCGTTTGGTTTAAGTTTGGCGTCTTTTCGTCGGTTTCGCCCGGCAATCAGAGCGCCACGACCACTATACGTCCGTGCGACACGCACTCGTCTAGTGAGCTTCGAACTCGGACGGATGAATGGCATTGGGGTTTTTCCACAGGCCAATTTTTTTCCGGCGCGCGACCTGTTCAGCGAATTTGATTTTTTCCACGCCTTCGAATTCGCTTCCATCCCACCAGGCCATTCCCTTTTTTACCATTTCCAGATTGATGTTCTTATCTTCAATATAGACACGAGCGATTTCTCTCCTCATTTCATCATGCCGGAGAATGACGACGCGAAACTTGTGCTCTCGAATCATGCGAAACAGGGCCCCGCGAGATTGCGTGTAAGAGTCCTGTCCTGGCTTGGGCGAATCAATGCCTCTGCCAACGGAGCTGGCAACAACGTACCTTTATTCAGCCAACCGACATCGCATCCGCAAAAACCGCAGGGAACCAGTGTGGCCAGTACCAGAAAGAGCCGCAACCATTGAAAAAATGGCTCAGAGTGACTGCTATCAATCCACGAATGCTCGCGAAAACCCGTCAAATACATTGCTTGAGACAAATCTCTAGTCGAAACAAGTGAAACACCGATATCATTATAGGTCCGTTTTCAGTCCGTAGCCAATTCACTCCTCTTGCATGAACGCGTTTGTGCAAACGTCAATCAAATCCGCCAGTGCGAAAAAACACCCGTTTAAAATCACGATTCCTAGTCGCGGGCAGATTCTGGATCTTTTCGCTCGTCTGTATTCTGTCCTCTGGATTAGTTGATTCGGACGTAACCGCACAAAACCCGAAGACTGCTGCGGGCGAACCGTTTTCGGTTCTGGAACGAACCGATCGTCCGGACGGTTCGAAGCAGGCCAAACAGCCTGTGAACGCAGGTGAAAATATCGATCGAATCCTCACAAAACTGGTTTTGGATTCGATTCCGCACAACTTCACCGAAGACAAAGACTGGGGGAAACAGGACGAACGCTGGGACGGAATCAAGTGGCGTCGCGATGGCCTGCGAATCTCGACCCAACGCCGCAAGAAAGCGGTTAACCATGGAACCTGGCGGAAGTACTCGACCGAATTGATCAACCC
>CAMYNE010000321.1 GCA_947259675.1 uncultured Pirellulaceae bacterium | reverse complement strand
AAATTGCCAATGTCTCCTTCCAAGACGAGATCAAATCCAGCTTCGAGTTGGTCAGCGACAACTTCAATTTGTCGCCATTCGTCCACCAAGCTTGCTCTCGCGTTCATCCAGTCACGTCGAAAACATCGGGCAATCTCAATGGCGAAAGTGGAATCCAGTTCGACTTCTGGAATTTCGACCGAGTTTCCTCGGGCAACAGCTTGAAGAAGCGAAACCTCCAGCAGGGTGTTTCTGAATTCGGTCAATGTTTCGGGAATGGTTTCGAGTATTTCCGTTCGGATGTATTCTTTAAGTGCTTCGTTGTCGCCCATTTGCTCGCGAGTCGTTTCGAAGTTGGCAACGATCGATTTAAGTTTATTGAGTGCCTCATTGTGTTTTTGCAGTTTTTCGACCGCTTTTTTGAGTCGAGGTCGTAGTTCATCCGTTGATCGAACGGTGCCTGGATCGAGAATGACGGTTTCGACATCCAAGACGATTTCTCCGCTTTCAACCTGATTTTTTAGCTTCTTGAGATATTCGATTCGTCGCGGACGAACTACATCCAGTTTTTCGAAATCCAGCTTGACCTCTTCGACATCGCGATCCTGCGTCAGCTTGAGTAATCGAAGCGCTTCATCCAGACCCTTGCCAATGGCAAGGATTTCGCGGTTCAATTCTTCCGGCCATTCTTCGCCGTCGCCGGGAATGAGAGTACCAATGTCAATCAGCACCTGGCCAGCCGTGTCCTTCAATATGTTCAAGTCGTTTTGCCGTCGCGTAAGCTCATCGCTGATTAATTCAAATTGATCGAGCGTAGGATCCGAGATGATTATTTCGACGTCGGGGGGGATGCCGAGCGTTGCTTTATACGAATCGAGTGAGTTTTGATAGGCGGTTGTGAAGGTGAACAGTTGCTGTTGGGCTGCCAGTACTTCGGCTTCAAACTGACGAAGTTGGAGCGAATCGACTCGTTCACGCAGGAAGAACTCGCGAAACTTGTTGAGTTCACCTTCAAGTTGAGCGACATTGAATTCTTGAATTCGAATCGTTTGCTGTTCTTGGAGTAACCCGATATATCCACCCGCATTGGTGGCCGCAGAAAAAGGAAGTCCTAGGAAATTGCCCTGCAGATTCGGGCCTGCACCAGCGTTGCGTCCGATGACAACATCCAGGTAGAAACCTCTTCGAAACCGATCCATTTGGCGAACATTGGCAAGCAACGTCCGTTCTGCTTGAGTCAACGACTCCATCACGACATCACGTCCAGCATTGCGCAACAACGGTTGGATGAGCGAAAAGTCGATCAACGTCGTGGCAGATTGTGTATCGGGACCGGCAAAATTCCACATGATCGAATTGGCCAGTCCGACAACAAAGTTGGCACCGGTGATTCCCACTTTCTCCAGAATGATACCTTGGCCGCTGGCACCAAGATCTTGAGTCAAAGTTGTTGAGGAATTACCTTGAAAACCAATAGTCTCTCCGGTATCTACATCAACGATCCTCGAAGCTTCTCGCAGACGTCCTTGCGTGGTCAGAAACGAATTAAAGCCTGCAAAAAGCTGCGAATCAAATCCGAATCTTTGCAAACTGACATCCAACGCAGAAAGGTAGAGCGTTTCTTTTTGTTGTTGAAAATCTGGCGAGTTCACCAGGGCCAAGCGTACGGCGGTGTCGAGGTCCAAGACAACTTGCCCTTTTTCGTTCATGGGCAAGTAAGATCGCCATTCCGGATTCTCCACAAAGTTGGTATCTCCATTGGCGTGCCATTGCGGGTAACCGTCTTTACAGTCAACTTGATGCATCAGCTGGTGCGACGTGGGGTCATCCGGTGGAATCGGCGGATGGTCCTGTGAGAACGGGTCAAACATCCGAGACTGTGGGTCAATATCAATCGATCCATTTGCCCAATCCCAACGCGGATCGGTGGCTTTTTGCTGGACTAATCGCCTTGCCTCAACGTTTGCCTGTCTCCGGTAGTAGCTCCGGTTACAACCTTGAGCGCAAAAGATAATCGATACGACTGCAATAATCAGTCGTCTGGTGGTCTGGGTCTTGAACACCAACGTCTCCTGAGTTTTGAATTTGCCCGAATAAAGCGGTCGACATTGCGGGATGTTTAACGCCAAAGGCAATTAAGCGGCATTTCGGTCGGGTTTGCCGTGGTTCGAGCTGATCGAACCGGTCGGGTTGTAACAATCAACCTAACTATCATCATTTCGGGGATTCTGACGTTAAAACTTGAAGGATTGTCCCGTATCTGCGGTTTGGTGCTCTGACTGGATGAAACTAAGACGCAGCTTGCAATTGAGTCGATAGCAAAACTTGACTACGGATCTTGCCCAATTTATCATCCAGTTTGGGTCATTTTTGCGCGCGGAGGGTAAAATGAGTTATCAAGTGATAACTTTTTTGGCGTCGACGACCTTTCATTCTCTTCCCCTGCATTACCAGCGTTTCACTTTTTGAGCGACAAGAAATGTCATATGCCATCATCGGTCTGATCTTTGTTCTCTTAATCGTCTTTGGTGTCTTGTCAGCAAAAAATTGGCATTGGGTGAACATTGTATTTTTGATTCTGACGTTTGTTGCCGGATCGGCGGCAACCGCGGCAATGGCGAAATCCTTGAAACTTCGTCGCGACAACATTTCAGATGCAATTCGCTGGGAAAAGGCGGCCGCAGATAACGAAGCAAAAAAGAACCTCGCCATTTATGGATCACCGAATTCGATCTCATATGATCCAGGATCCTTGCGCGGTATTAACGAACTTTTGACACGCGAACTCTATGGTCGCGGACGAGTTTGGTCGTCGGGGGCTGTTACGTTCAAGGGCGACGATCCGGATGACGGCAATCGCGTCTTCACGTTTCCCGAACCGCGCGACGCAGCTAATCCTCAGAACCAGATGAAGGGAATCCAGGTTTACGCATTTGCGGACGAGCCCTTGAATGGAGTTCCGTATCCAGTTTCCTTTGTTGGTACTTTTCGAGTCGTTGCTGAAACACCTGCCAACATCGAATTGGAACCGATATTTATCACGAACGACGCCAACTACGCAAATCCTGCGGGCACTTGGTCGTTGTTTGAAAAGATGCCTGCCGACCGTCGTGACGTTTTCAAGAAGATCGCTTTCGGCGACAAAACTGATTTCCTGGGTGACAACTTCGATTTGACACGATACCGCGAAGCACTGGTCACCGAACACTTGCCAGCGTCAGAATTAGGCATGGATCCGAATAGTGCCGAATACGAGCAGCTGATTGATCGTTATGCGTTTGACGGGCTGAAGTTGGGTGAGATTGCCAACTGGATTGATGCACAACCGGATCGGCAAAATCCCAGATTTGAACCTGCACCGGAAGAAGTGTTTGTGGAGTATCGATTCGACAAGAAAGTCGACGGGGAATTTGAGGTTGATGCTCCAGGGAGTCTGCTCACGGCGAGCGCTTTCCAAAACGGAATGGCGGTAGATCCAGCGCTTCAGGCCGGAAAGAAAATTGGTTTTGCAAAAGACGATACAGTCCTTGTTGATCAACTGACCGCTGAGGGATATCAACGATTAAACGGCGATCTAGTCAAGCCGTTTGCTGAGCAGTATCCTTTTGTCACCGAGGTCGGTCGTTACTATTTCCGCCAATTCAGGGATTATCCGTATATGCTTGCGGATCTCAAAAGGCAGGTTGAGCGATTTAACGAAGAACTTGTGCGAGTGAAAACTAATAACGGAGTGTCGCAGCAAGCTCTGGATGATGCCAATGCACAGTCCGCAAAACGGGCCGACATCATCATCAAGCTCGATCAAGATCGTCAAAACCTAGCGAAAGATCTCGCGACCGTGACTCAAATGATGAATGATCTTACGGCACAGCTTGCGGAAATCCAGCAGCGCTCGCGCCAGCTTGATCAACAGATCAAGCTTCAATATGACGCGGTTCAAAAGGCGGCTGGGGCAGAAAAGCCGTAGAAGACAACCGTGTTTTGTGAGTCGTTCGTTCCGCTCGTAGGACCAGCTGGCCAATGCGCAGTCATACTTAGGTTTCAAGCGAGCCATGAACGTGATTCGTCGTTCGGCTTGTTTCGATTGCGAACCCGTACGGGACTCCGACGCGAAAATGGGCGACGACTGGCTGATCAAACATTTGAAAAAGCGACAGGACAAAACGTTCTTTTTGGCGTGCGGTCTATTTTGGCCCTACCTGCGTTAATATGTACCGCAAAAATACTTCGACCAAATTCTTTGACGTAGATCCAGCTTCCTCGAACGATAGATGCCGACCTCGATGACATTCCGGAGGCCGGTGCAAGGTGGCCGATCTTTTCTGGCATGCCCGAAATCGCAGTCAGTCGCTATGATCAAGGTAAAGATCACGAGGAAATGATCGAATACAAATTACGCCAAATTGATCCTGGTCGCATTATTGGGTAGGTTTTCGCATGGGACTTGAGAGTCGGCAATATTATCGTGACGAAGAGCCAAGTTCGTTTGGCTTTGGCCGTAGGTCCAGGGGTCCCTGGTCGATCATCGCAATTATTATCACGATCAACCTGGTCGTATTCTTACTCGATGCATTTACGCCGAGTGCAGATGGCGGTCTCCACTGGCTGAACAGAAATTTGGCCATCGACACCGCTCAGCCTTGGAAGATTTGGACCTATCTGACGCATGGATTTGCTCACGCCAGCCTTGGTACCGACAATGGGCTTTGGCACATCGGAGGCAATATGCTCGTCCTGTTTTTTCTTGGAAGACCCGTTGAGCAGCGACTTGGAAGAAACGAGTTTTTGAAGTTTTACCTAATTGCGATTGTTGTTTCCGGGCTCGCATTTTTGTTGTTTCATCAGCTAAGCGAAGAACGCGCCGTAGTTGTTGGCGCATCGGGTGCGGTCACGGCGGTCGTCGCACTCTTCATATTCATGTATCCCAAAGTGACCGTGCTGCTGATGGGTGTGATTCCCATGCCGGCCTGGTTGTTGGGCGTGCTGATTGTCGCGTTGGACCTAAGGACTGCAATTTTTGTACCTGATAGTCATATCGCCTGGCAAGCGCATATGGCGGGCGCAATATTTGGTGTTGCTTACTTCAGGCTGGGGTGGAACTTTTCCAAATTGAAATTTGGATGGCTTTCCTCTCTGTTTTCTTCAAGACCGAAGTTGCGAGTTCATGATCCGAACAGCGGTTTCGAGAAATTAAAGGAACAAGCCGATGAAGTATTAGC
>CAMYNE010000320.1 GCA_947259675.1 uncultured Pirellulaceae bacterium | reverse complement strand
TGAGTTGGGCGTCGATTGCACGATGAAGATCGAGCCATTCAAATCTGGCAGATCGATCGGTTGCAGCTTCGAACCCATTCTAAAATCGGTAACGAACAATTGCTGTTCCGTTGCGATGACGACCCGATTCTTTTCTGCAAGAGCGGCTTCCACGACTTCTGCAGAACGAAATGCATCTGGAGATTTAATCGGCAGAAACGGAGCCTCGCCCGGCGGAGGTGGTAACTTTGAGCGAGTTACCTTTTTGTCAATCCCGACGGAAACCAATGACGATTCATCAGAACTCAAAAACAGGCTTGCGACGGATTCTTTGTGAACATCGAAAGATTGATGGTTTTCCAAGGTCCCGTCCATTTTTGTAATTTGCCACAAATGAACCGTCCCGGATATATCACCCGCTGCCAACAGATTGCCGCTCTTGGAAACAACTGCCGTGGAAAACGAAAGGCTCGCGTCATCGGGTTGCCATTGTTGTACAAAATTGCCTTGAGCGTCGATGATTCCAACCGAGTTTGTCAACACCACCAGCCATTCATTTGATTCGGCCAACGGAAAGATATTCTGCACGCCCAAGACTTCCGACTCAATCCAATCGCCGGTTACAGGTTCGTCTTCTGCGGAACCAGGCTTGGAAAAACGAAAGACGGTTTGTGGAGGAGTTTTATCGTTCATCGCGACAACCGCGTAACTGGAATCTTGCGATCCGGCGGTCAAACCACCAACGTCGTAATTTTGATTCACTTTTTGCGGCGACGGGAAATCAAGTACTGCGGAAATTTTTTTCTCGGTCGAGGCTTTGGCAAGCAGCTCTGTCGCCTCGTCCCATTGATTCGATTCGATTAACTTAAAAGCCTCTTGCCGAATCTCGGCAACGGTTTTGCCTGCCAAGTCAATTTTCCAGCCCATTCGTTGCAGCTGTTTAAGGTCATAAGTTTCATCGATGGACGTATAAAAAACGGAATCGGTTTGGGCTTTTACATAGATTTTATCGTTCTCGCTCAACTCAATTACGGCCTTACCTTGACCGTCAACGAGCGTTGGTTGATTGGAATCATCGGAGTTTTTAATCTCTAACTTAAACTTCGTTGATTCCGGCGAAAACAAAATAGTGTGCGACTGTTTTGCGGCAACCGGATGTGGCGAGATGCCATTGTCTTTGTGGTTCCAGGTGGACGTCCAATACCAGCCGAGCGCGATGAGTAAAACGGCTGCGACGCTCAGGATTACTAGCGGCAGTGGACTGTTTTTAGCGGGTTCCTCGACGACTGTTTCCTGTGTCGCAGCTGTAACGGCTTTGACGAATTCGGCACAATTGTCGTAACGCGGGACAGGAGGAAGGGCCGTTGCTTTTCGCAAAACCGCCTGTTCGCGTTCATCCACCAAACTGAAATCAAGACGACCTTCTCGATGCACTTGGGCCAACGACTCAAACGTTTGGCCAGCGTCGTACGGCATCTGGCCGGTCCGCAAATAGTAATAGGTGATCGCCAGCGCATATTGATCGGTCGTTGGGGTCGGAAGTCGTTCGAGAGATTCAGGAGCCATGAAGCCCAGGCTACCGACCATTTCGGTTGCTTTCTCATCGAATTGACGCAACGACGTGGCAACACCAAAATCACCAATGACGACTGAATCGCCGATGAGCAGCAGATTGGCCGGTTTTATATCGCGATGGACGATCCCGACTCGTTCGCCGTTAACCAGATGACGAGGTTCATTCAAAAAGTCCAGCCCCTTTGCTGCTTGCCGCATGTACTCAAGCAGTTCGTCGAGTGGAATTCCCGACGCACCTTGTTTGCGATAATATTCCAGCTTGTTTTCCAGGCTATCATCCGCCAACGCCATCGCAATGACGAGGTAAGCGAGGCTTCGTTTGAATTCCAATTCATCAACGGTGACCGTTTTGTTTGAACTGAAATCCTCTTTGATCGTTTCCAAAGCATGGTCATCCAGTGCTCGACCTTCACGATCCAGTACCCAAATGGCCGTCGTAGGAATCAGGTTGGCGTGCCGAATTAACTTGACGGCGTTCGCCGACTTCAGTTCGACGCTTCCGCCCGCAGATTGCAAAGAGATAAACTTCAGGGCTACATGCGTTCCACCTGGTGCAAGCGCTTCCCAAACTTCTCCGTAAGCTCCCGCTCCAATGAACCGAACCAATTCATAACCTGAGATCGGCGTATCGCCTGTTTTGAACATCGCGTCAAACCAAAAAGTCACCGTGTTTTTTTTGTATTCTCATTGTAACGATAATCAAGACAAAAGGATTGATCGACCCAGGCAGACAATGAGTTGGTCGTGGATCGCGTTAATATCGTGAGAGGCAGGGTTTTAGCCGCCGGTACTCGGCCGCTCAGCTGAGCGTCCGATGCACGAGTGTTCAATGTCGAATCACACTCTTCATCCTGCTCGATATAAGAAGTGAACCAGCGATCGAAATCACTTTTCACCAATCTGCTCAAGTGCTTTAGCTGTGATCTTGGGGAAGTCTTTTTCGTGTCGATCAAGAATCGCCAGAACCTCGCCGTTGTTAACACCGACGGTTCCGAATGCTTTCAGCCATGCCGATAACATCGCGTCATCGCGTTTTCCGTTAACGGGAGTTTCTACGACCGCAGCCAAATCCAATAAAACGGTCGCCGCTTCTTCGCCTTTCAGTTCACCGATCGCCTCAATGGCGGCTATTCGAAGTGAGTGTTCGGGTCCATTTAAGAACTTTAGCTTCACAGGTTCCGAATCGGTTTCGAGCCAGCCAGATGCGGCTTTCAGATCGCAAGTGAAGGCGACATGACGCAGATAGACCAGGCCCAAGTAGTCCATTGAAGCGATGCCCTCCAGGAAGGGACCAGGGCGATCCATCACGACATCGTGCTCACCGAATCGATTGCTGGTAACGGCGTTAACCAGGATTTTCAAGTTTTGAAAATCAAGTTGGCAGATATGAGCGTACGCGGACAAGGCAGCCAGTTTGGCTCTTTTATCTTCTATGCTAAATAACGTACGGACTTTGGCGGCTTGTTGCATCGCGGCTCGACCAAACGACTTCAGCTTGTTACATCCCTTGATGACAGAATGTGGTTTTCCCTTGTCAACAGCCAACCAAACTTGGTCGGCGTCTTCAGCCAACCGTTCGTTCTTTTTCTGTTTGGAGATTTGCCGGTTCACCCACCGCTTATCCTCCTGGCAAAGGTCCTTCATCTTGAGCGTGCTCAAAACGTTGTTTGCGTCACGGATCGTTAAAGTTGCACCTTCGAGTTTTACGAACTGACCGACGCCAAGGAGTTCATCTGTTTCACCCCGAAACTCATGCAACAGTCGGACCGGAATCGTCGGTGCCGCGTCGTCGAGAATGGGTTTTGCTTCCTGGGCCAGCTGAATACCAGGTAAACAAAGAACGAAATCCGTCACGACCAAACCGCCAAATATTTTCTTGAGCATCGCAATTTGCCATCGATACGGAGATAACGAGATAAATACGGAGAAAGAACCATCACCGTTTGTCGAGGATGTCCTTTTATTCATAATGGTAGCGAGAAACCACTGCCTTTGGAACTGATTTCACGTTCTAATTCATCAGCCGCGACTACTTTTTCAGCTGCGGTCAGTTTGACTTCTTTTGCTTCCGAGCGTCAAAATGCCTTTATCAAAGAAACAGCAGCCGTTAGCGACCGCTATTCTTGACGCATTAGGCTCGTTGTTGCCGGGACAATTACCGCCCCTCATCTTAATTGAAGATGCAACCATCGTCGCGCAGCTGGGTTGCGACGAAGCTGGCCCCTTCTTCACAACCGAAGACTTGCCTCAACCCATTTCTGACCTGAAACATGGTCCGCTTAAAAGCGCGCTGCAGAAAATTGCCGGCGCAACGACCGCAAACGACGACAATCGAACAACGCACT
Organism: uncultured Pirellulaceae bacterium; assembly: GCA_947259675.1. Lineage (GTDB taxonomy): Bacteria > Planctomycetota > Planctomycetia > Pirellulales > Pirellulaceae > Mariniblastus. The sequence goes on along the minus strand of CAMYNE010000320.1, from coordinate 333 downwards.
CGATTCCGGTCGATGAAGAACATGAACTCGTATCGACACTCTTGGTCTCGGATGATCGCAATCGACTTCTGGTCAAACTTCAAAAGACTCAGTCGCTCCCGAAACCGATCGTCAATAACGACAACGTTAACAGACAATTCGAGCGCCTCAACGAAATTGCCTCTGCGACTGATGTAATGATTTGGGAAACGGGAGTCGATGGCGGGTTGACTTATCTTTCCGAAAGCGCGCTTTCGTTTATTGGCCGCAGCATGGACGAATTGTCGGGGCATTTATGGCGGGAATTCGTTCACCCCGAAGACGGCGAAAAAATTACGAACGACTTTGAAGTGT
>CAMYNE010000319.1 GCA_947259675.1 uncultured Pirellulaceae bacterium | reverse complement strand
AGTACTGAGTACTGAGTACGGCGGACGAAGATTAAGACTAGTGCGTGTCGCACGGACGTATAGCGGTCGTGGCGCTCTGATTGCCGGGCGAAACCGACGAAAAGACGCCAAACTTAAACCAAACGCGCTCTAGGACTATGATCAAATAAGATTAAGACGAAACCCACAGCCAACTGCTGCCAATTGATTACTGCCAACTGACTACTGAAATAACTGCCAACTGCCAACTGGCTTTTGGCTATCTAAGCCACACCGCGTTGTTCGTCGTCGGCACGATTGACGGCGTCTTCGGAGATGTGACCGTCTTCGCTGACATCTTCAAAGCGAACGCTGACTCGTTTGGAGACACCCGATTCCTGCATCGTGATTCCATACAGGGTGGTGGCGGCGGTCATCGTTTTTTTGGAGTGAGTCACGATGACAAACTTGGTCCAGCCCAGGAAACTTTTGAGGACTTCAATAAAACGACCAATATTTGCTTCATCAAACGGGGCATCCACTTCGTCCAGTACACAAAATGGACTTGGACGGAACTGGAAGATTGCCATCAAAAGTGAAACCGCAGTCAACGCCTTCTCACCACCACTCAGCAATGAGTTATTGAAGGAAGGCTTGCCAGGAGGGGTGGCGATAATCTCAACACCCGCTTCGAGCGGATCGACGCCTTCTTCAAGAACGATGTCAGCGTTACCGCCGCCGAATGTCTGTCGAAACAGTTTCTGAAAATTCCCCCGAATCGCTTCCAACGTTTCTACAAACAGTTTTCGACTGTCAGCGTTTATTCGAACAATAATCTTTTCCAGCGTTTCTTTGGCCTGGATGAGATCTTGATATTGCTCATCCATCGTGAGATAGCGGCCTTCAAGCTCTTCCAACTCCGTCAAAGCGTCGACATTCACTGCTCCGATGGAACCGATCTTTTTGCGAAGCGTGGTAATTTCCTGGTCGACTTCGTCACGCTTTTGCATCTCTTCCTGTGAAAGTTCAACGTCAACCGCAGCGATCTCAATCCCGTAATCCTCGCGCAACCGTTCCGCCAGCTGTTCGCGCTGCATGGTCAACTGTTCAACGCGCATTTGAGATTGGTGAAGCTGGTCATGAACGTTTCTGAGTTGATCGCGGAATCCCGATAGCTCGATTGCCTGTTTCCGGCGTTTCGCATCCAATTCTGATCGTGCCTGAGTCAATCGCGTCAGCTCGTCAGTCAGTTCGTCTCGGCTTTGCGTTTGCCGAACAAGTTCTTCATTGGCTTGAACAATTTCACCCTCGGCCAGCTCCCGAGACTTATTGTCGGCCGCCAGCTGCGCTTCAAGCTGATTTACCGACGTCTGATGCTCAGCGTAATCGTTTTCATATTGAACGTATCGTGACTGCAGGTCCTCCAATTGCTGCTCACTCTTGGCAAGTCGCACTTTTGCCAGCGTCGCACCCTTTTCGACATCGGTGCGTTCTTTTTGAGATTCGACCTCCTTGATCTGGTTTTGCTCCAAAGCCTGGTTGATCTGGTTGGCTCGAAGTTCACTGGCTGCCAGTTTTTCGCGTTCGCCGACAAGTTTGAACTCAAGCTTGCTCAATCGGTCCGACGACTCATCCAAATCCAGTTGCGCCTGGGCGAGTTGTTGTTGATAATGTCCCAGCTGTTTTTCTGTGGCGTTGGCTTGCGAAGTTTGATCCGACAATTGCGCCGCTAAATCACTGTTCTTGTTGATCAGTTGTTGAACTTCGGATTCGGAACTTGCAACTCGTTCCTTCAGGTGTGCAACGTCACTCTCGGACAGTTTTATTTCTTGATCAAGTCGCTTCAGTTCGCGGTGCAGTGCCCGCAGTTCGCTTCGTCGCGATACCAGGCCCATCTGGGACGTCTTGGGACCAACGACCACAGTCCCATCGGCCTCGACCACTTCGCCATCAAGCGAGACGAACCTAACCGCTTGAGCTCGAATCTGATGCAACTGGAGCGCATCGGCGAGCGTTTTGACGACCCAGGTTCCTCCCAGCAACTTGCGAACGAAGTTCGTAAAGGGTGTTTTTGCTTGAACCAAACGATCGGCTCGACCAATCACACCCGGCAAGCCATTCAGGTCGACATTCGGGTCGGCACCCATCGTCGTCGGTGAATCGAGCTGTATTACGCCGACGCGACCGTGTACCTTGAGTTTTTCGTCAGCGATCAAATTCACCAGCCGGTCGCCGTCAACCACAATGTATTGGGCGACATCCCCGAGTGCGACATCCACGATACCGGCATGCTGTACGTTAACCGTGACCAGGTCAGCAACCAGACCGATGATTTCACTCAATGGGCCGGAACGATCCTCCCGCGCCATCTGGAGCAGTTCTCTGGCCCCGGCATTGATGCCTTCGAGCCTCTTTTCAAGTTCCTCGATGACTTCGGCCCGTTGTGACATTCCGGCGTGTTGATTCGCAAATTGGCTTAGCTTTTCTTGAGCCGCCTCAAGTTCCGCTCTGTAACTGTCACATTCCTGGCGTGCTTCAGCCAAATGACTGTCGCTCGATTCAGCTTCGCTTTTGAGTCGTTGTTTTTCGTCAAAAAACTTCTGATGTTGGTGTCTAAGTTCCTTTACAGATTGAGTCAACGCATCGACTTGAGAACCATATTTGGCTTTGGATTCCGTCAACGATTTGAATTGTGTGTCGCCGGAGCTGACTAAGCGACCTATCTCAGAAATCAGCGCCATCAATTCCGAATACTGAAACCGGCTCGATTCATTTTCGGAGCGATAAGATTCCAGTGCGGTATCCAATTCGCTCAGACGGGTTTCCATTCGTTTCAGTTCGTCGGCCGAATCACGATAATTCAGCTCCGCCGTCTCCAATTCCGTGGCGGTGGATTCGATGAGTGACTTGAATTCTTCGGTTCGTTTGTTGGTGCGTTCAATCTGTATGCGAAGCTGTTCGTCGCGTTCACCAAGGTCGGTCAATCGCGATTGGTTTAGCGAAATCAACGATTCAGCCTGAGCAATTTTCTCTCGGTAGTCTGCCGCCAGCTCCTGCTGCTGCTGCAGTTTTGCCGAAATCTTGTCGAGTTCGGATTCAAATTCTCTGGCTCGACTCTCTCGTTCGCTGATTTGCGTTTGCAGCTGGTTCGATTGTTTCTGGGTATTTTGAACTTCGGCTTCAGAGGCCTCGAGTTTTTCGGAAAAGGTCCGCCAGTCCTTCATGCCGACATACGTACGCAACTGTTGAAGTCGCTCGGTGTACTCCTTGTAGCGAACTGCCTTGGAGGCTTGAGATTTGACGCGTCGATAACGACTTCCGACTTCTTCGACGATATCGGCAAGGCGAATCAAACTGGCGTCGACACGGGCAAGGCGTCTTTCTGCTTCGATTTTTTTGGCTTTGAAGCGACTAATGCCTGCCGCCTCTTCAAAAATCGCTCGTCGATCCTTTGCGTTCGCTTGCAACAAACGATCGACTTTACCTTGCTCAATCAGGCTATAGGCGTCGGTTCCGATCCCGGTGCCACGGAACAGGTTTCTGATGTCTTTGAGCCGACTCGTCTCACCGTTGATCAGGTATTCTGTTTCGCCGCTTCGGTAGACTCGGCGGCCGACGTGAACTTCATCTGCGTCGAAGGGGAATTGTCCGTCGTTGTTTTCCAGAATCAAGGTCGCCGTCGCTGCATTCGCCGGCTTCCGAGCCCCGGCTCCGGTCGATCCTTTGAAGATGACATCGGACATGTCTTTGCCGCGCAGACTTTTAGCGCTCTGCTCACCAAGCACCCATTTGATGGCATCGACGATATTTGATTTGCCCGAGCCATTGGGACCGACGACGACCGTAATCCCGGGCGGAAACTCAAAACGAGTCTTGTCGGCAAAGCTCTTAAAGCCACTGATTTCGAGGGCTTTAAGCATGCAACTTTCCGTAACTTGTTAATATGACAGTAATTATGGCCAGAACAGGGTTAGCCTTATTGGCACTCAAAACCGTTTGATGGGAAATCGAAGACGGTCAAGTCATCCTGAAGGAGCCTGGGCAACTGAAGGATCTCTCGTGTTTTTACGCGAGATTCTTCGGTCGCTAAAGCTCCCTCAGAATGACTTTGGCTAATTCTTGGCTAAATGAACGGTAATGCCCCTAAACAGCGTTGGCCAGCAGGCGGGTATCCAACCTCATTCGCCACCCGTGAACCAATCTTTCATTCTACTCAATGGGGACTTTGTTTCGCCCCTATTTTTTGCGGCATTTGCAGAACTAAGCTCTTCAGTTTTGGCGCGTTG
>CAMYNE010000318.1 GCA_947259675.1 uncultured Pirellulaceae bacterium | reverse complement strand
CAAGGGATTGACCGATGAGCAGATCGCGGCGCGAGATCAGATTCAGGCAATGGGCGAAGAACAGTACATCCCGAATCTGTTATTTGGCTTGTTAAATCTGGTGCTTGCCTCGATTTTGATCGTTGGAGCAATTGGCGGCCTTAGTCGCAAACCCTGGACGCCGAAAATTTTGAAAATGGGATATACGGCTGCCATCGTTTTCCTGATACTGCGGATCATTTATAGTCTCTACATTCAGATTACAACGATGGACCAAATGCTCAAGCTTTCGATGCAGCAGGCCGGACCAGCAGGCGAAAGTATGAGTGGCTTCATTCGAGGCATGTTCTGGTTTGGGATCGTCTTCGGAATTTTCATTACTTTCGCGTTTTTGATTTTTTATGCTCTGTCTCTGATGAAAATGAAGTCGCCCGATGTTGAAGCTTATTTTGAATCTCAATGATCATGGATGGAATTTAGATAATTCGTGCTACAGAAGTTGGCGAACGAAACCACATCCTCTCTTGGATCCGCATCGTACCGCACAAGTCGCCTAAGACGTTTCCGTCGGGCTTGCCCCGGACGGAGCGACAATTGACAGGCTACCAAACGATGCCGAGAAAAATTGGCTCTCCGTTGCGGGCTTGTCCCGGCGGGAGCGACGGCACTTTCACACCTCATTTACTACCCGCCGAATCGCTTTGTGCGTCCAGGCGTCGGTGAGATATTTCTCAGCACTTAGCTTGCGCGTCAAATCGACGGGCCAAACGTTCCGGACCGTGTCTGCTTCCCATTGCGAAATAATCGCCTTCCGAAGTTGCTGCGGATCGGTTGGCAGCAAAGCTAAAAAATCCCCCTGAGCTCGATCTTCACGATAGTCCGGGTGGCGTTGAGGCGTACCGAGGCAATCGGATATCAACTCCAAATCGAACGATTTACACAGTATCGTTCCGTGATAGATTAGCCAATTGCGTTTGCAGCGAAGCGCATTTCCTGAGAACTTCCTGTTATCCATCGTAAGATCGCATGTCCCCTGCATTTTTACCTGGATTGCCAACGACTGGATAGCGCGAAGCATTTGCAGCATCACATATTGGTGTACGTTTGCGAGCATTCTCAACTGAGGGCGTTTGCGATAATCCAGCATGACCGCGTACATCAGACAATTTGGACCAGTAACCACTGACTGACCGCCGCTACAGCGACGAAAGACCTCGATACCCCGCTGACGGCAAACATCAAGTTTGACTTCCTTTTCGATCGCAGAACTGCGACCCATCACAACGATGGGCCGAGTCGGTTCCCATAATCGCAAGACTTCGTGTCCATCCTCGGCTTCCGCCTCTTCCAACAACGCCTCATCGAGCGCGATGTTGTCGACTGAGCGTTCTAATGTCAGGTCCAATAACTGCATGGTGTTCAGTTGAATTCAGCTAAGTTGCGCAATCGAGATACTTCTGTAAAACCTGCTCGAGTTTTCGGATTAGGCAGGCAGAGAACGCGGCAATCTGTCCAATGAACTGAGCGACGTCGATCGTTTGAAGTGCTGTCATTCGACGCAGTCATTTCCGTCTTTTGCTTGGCAATTCGAACGACTTTTGTGATTCACATCATAGCGGCCCGAATGGATTGTACGTATTATGGGGTGTTGTTGTTGGAGGCAACAGTACTTTATTTTCGTCGTTTTCTATCAGGGAATCTGACCCATGTGCTTTCACCCGTTTCGATTGAAAAAGGTATTCACAATCGTCTTCATTTTTGGGTTTGCATTGCAGACGCCAGACCAGAACTTGCTGGTTGGCCAGGATACATGTGTGGGTTACCGGCTAGTTCCGCAGACCGTTTACGACAAGTCTCCGGTCAAAATGAATAAGTGGGTCAATGAAACCGTCAATGAAAAGCAAACGATCACCTCTTACAAACCTGTCTATAAGACTGAAAAACGAGAACGGCGAACCACGGTTTTGAGACCTGTTCGCAAAACATCCACACGAGAAGAAAAATATATCGTTCGACGTCCCGTTGTCGAAACCAGCTACCAGGAAAGAGAGGTCGAAGAAACGACTTACGAGACGGTAACCGAAATGCGCGACCAGGAAGTCGTTATCGAGACTCCGGTTTACGAAACTCAAATGCGTGAAGACAAAGTGGTTGTTCGTCGTCCTGTAACCGAGACCACGTACCAAAGTGAAATCGTAACGACTTACCGACCTACGGTTGTTTCCAGTACTCAACTGACACCGGCCAATATGGAAGTCAGCCAACTGGTGCCCGCATATGGTGGACGCCCACGTGCACGCTGGCTACCACCTGGTTACTATCTCGATCCCAACACCGGATTGGCCGTCTGGCGGAGCCGAGGATTTCACTGGGTCCAACCACCGACTGGCCTTCAATTGCAAACTGCGGTAGTACCGGTTCTCACTCCGCAACAAGTCCAAAAAGTCGAACTTATTCCGGAAACTCAGCAGGTCCAAAAGCCGATTGAAGTTACCCGCTATGTTGAAACGGTAGAGACTCGAAAAGTTCCGATACAGATTCAAAAGACGCAGCGCAGGACCGAAGTTCGAAAAATTCCTGTGACGGTCACACGCCCCAAAACGATTGTTCGCAAAGAAAAAATCCCTTACGAAACAACGCGGTACGTCGACGAAGTGCGGGTCCGTAAAGTTCCCGTCACCGAGACGACCTACGAACGAGTTGAAGAAGTCGTGCCCTACGACGTCGAAACGGTTGAGTGGGTTGCCGTGACGCAGGAAATCGAAGTACCCCAAGTACGCCGCAAATTGGTCCAAGTGGATATGATCAAACACACCCCAAGAACGGTCATGATGAAAGTACCGGTGGATGCGTTTGGCAACATCATCGGACCTGCCCAACCATTGAATGGGACAACCGCGTCGACGCCAACCATTGCTGTGCCGGAAAGCCAAACTCCACCGCCCGTAGTTCTATCGAACGAAGAGCCGGCAATGGCTGAAAAATCCTTGGAAGAAACATCGTCGTCGAATGAAAAATCGGTGTTGGAAGACAACGGCGACTCCACCGAACCAATCATCGAGTATCATGCCCGGCCCGAGTTGCGAAGACCTGAAAGCGAGACTTCGGAAACTTCTTCCTCAAAGTCAAAATCAGATCGAGAGCTATCAACGTCAAAAACAACATTGGTTCCAATCAGGCCTCGAACCATGGAAGAACAGCCAGATCCTGATCTCCCGCGAGCCAAAAAGCCAACGCGTTCACGCGATTCGAGCGATGAGCCAGCCGACATGGTCCCCGCCCTGGATTCGCGTCCTTCACAGAATCTACCCGAAATCAATGGGCCGACTGAGAAGGATGAAGACAATCCAGCGAAATCGGATACATCCGAAGACATCTAAAGATATGCTCCCGCCGCGTAAACGCGGGTCTCTCGTCAGAAGCCCCCGCGTTTACGCGGCTGGGAGTCTCACCAACGCGCTGTCTTACGCGCGATTTGCTCCCATGTTTTTGAAATTGACAAAAGTCGATTTTTGGTTGCGGCCATGCACCGCGCAGGATCTCCGTGAAGCAACGAAATCATTCCGCAGCGGCGGACAAGCTCTCTGCCAACGAACAATTCGAACGGGTGTCAAAAAATTCCAGATTGGAAAATTTGCTCAGACGTTCGGCTTAACCGTTTTTTTCTTTGGCGGGTAGATGTAAACTGTCATCCGTATTGATTCGAGTTGTTACATATGAAGCGGCGGAGAAACCAATGAACATCAAGTCCTTATTTTCGTGCGTGTTGTGTTTGCTGACATTCAGTGTAACGACCTGGTCCCAATCTACGTTGACTGAACATACTTTTCGTCTCGACGATGAGGCCAAATCGCCATCGGCGAGTCTTGAGGATATGGGATGGCTGCATGGTTTTTGGAAAGGCGAAGGCCTAGGGGGGCAAGTTGATGCGAGCTGGAGCGGTTCCGTTGCAGGCACAATGGTGGGAACGTTTCGCCTCGTCAAAAACGACCAAATCGAGTTTTCTGAATTTCTCGAAATCAGTCAAAAAGATGGTAGCCTGGTTTTGAAAGTAAAACACTTTGATCGCGAACTTAATGGTTGGGAAGAAAAAGACAAGTTCGCTGAGTTTGCGTTGGTGCGATTGGATGACAAAACGGCCAATTTTGATGGTTTGACCTATACGATCGACGAGGAAGGTGATTTGCGGGCTTACGTAGCGATGAAACAAAAAGACGGAACGATCAAGGAGGGTGATTTTGTCTTTCAACGTGAAGCGTCTGGCGATCTGGA
>CAMYNE010000317.1:4313-6641 GCA_947259675.1 uncultured Pirellulaceae bacterium | reverse complement strand
CGAAGAAATCCGCTCCACCGCTCCACGCGTGTGATGATTAATGATGATAAACGCCACTTAGCCATTTCGTCGGATACGCCAGTTTGTCCTCTTAGTCTTAATCTTTTTGAGTGAATCTCGTTACGGAAACCAGCATCGAATGGTGAGGACGATGACTAACCAAGACTAAGATTTAGCGCCCGCGATTAACTTGGTTTACGCCGCTTGAAGCGAACGAGTGTGGCCTGCCCAATCAATCCAGTCGGTGATCTCGGCCAGATCCGGCTTCTTTCCAGTCCGAATGATCTTCAAGCCTTCTTTGGTTTCAGAAAACGGACCAATGATATCGAACAACTTTTTGGGTTGCATTATGGCGAGGTCTTCCGGTTCGGTGATGCCGCAAGCGACTAACAGCTGGGCGTCGTGACCTCGCAAATTTGGCACGCGACAGACAAGACGAGTTTGATACTGCCAGTTGCGAATCACGTCGGCCGTGATTCGTTTGTAATTTATCTTTGCAGCCATTGATTCGGCGGTTTTTTTGAGTAAATCGCCGACGCTGACAACCCCAACCTTCTCAAGTCGTTCTGCTGTTCGCGGGCCGATCGAAGGAGCCGCTTCAACATGATCATTCAAATCAAGATAAAACTTCAACTTGCCACCCGCACGCGACGAGGGCGAGTTTTTCTGGACTCCTTCTTTTAGCTCGGCTCTTGATTCGAGAGCCGTAACGGGTCGCACCGTGCGTTGCCGCTCGGTAAAACTCTGTACCATCGGCGTCGTCGGTGCTGAACTTTGGTCACGGGAAGTTGTGGTTCGACGGGGAACACGAGGATCTTGAATCGTCGTCGATCGAGTCGATTGGCGAGGCGTTCGTTCAACTGCCTGGGGCGACTCGTATCGGCCATCTGCTGCATCTACGCGACTCAGCCGAGGTCCCGTACTTCGATTTCTCTGCAGCGATCGTCGACTGTAACCGCCTTGCCTCTGCCAACGTGAACGTGTTGAGTCGAGAGCGCGATACCAACTTTCAATTCGATGGTTCGAACAACTGGCGTTGCTGAAACGGTTTCCATCGGGTGACGACAGAAACCGTTGGATTCGCTCAAGTAACTGCTGGCTGTGAATCGTATCCAGTTGCTCTGGTTCGGTGATTCCGCAAGCGTAAAGCACTTGTGCGTCGACAACAGTCATGCCTGGTACGCACAACAACATCCAATACTGAGACTGCCAGCGATCAATCTGGCTGCCAGTTATTCCGGACCGAACGAAATCGAAATCGACATTAGATGAATCAATCTCGAACAAGTCGCTGAGCTTGATGATTCCGAGATCGTTTAGGATTCCGAATAGCTCAAATTCAACGATGCCGTGATTGCCAATTAAAGAAGTCTCCGTCAATGTTGTATCGGGCGCGTAACTCGTCGGTGTTGGATTAACAGCGCTGACAAAATTCGTTTGTTCAAACGTGCTCGCCGATATGGCACTCCGACTACCAGTTCGAGGATATTTGGTCAAAGGATACGAACGCGATTGAATGGGTTCGTAATCATTTGAACCGTCGTCATCGGCCTGAAAAAACTGGCTACCCTCGTTTAGATGTGTTTCCCAGTTATTCTCACGAAATGGAAAATATGGCTGCCGCTCCGGCGACGTGAAGGGAAGGGGAGACACTCCCGTTTGTGGGAGTTCAAATACTGCAATTTCTGCAGTGTTCGCAGGCCGTTCGAGTTCGTTTCGTTTTGCAAATACAACGAGCTGGCTACCGCCAAGCCCGTGTTCGCACAAGACGTCGAATGTGGCTTCGACTCGTTGAGCATCAATGTTTGCAAACACGTCGTCGAGCAACATCGGTGCCTTGATTCCTTGTCTCTTCAGTGAATCGCTGACGGCAAGACAAAGGCTCAAAGACACCTGGTCTTTTTGACCGCGGCTAAGCGTGTGAAACGGCAGAGTGTTGTGGACTCGATCCAAAACGACAATTTCGCCAACTCTTTCGCCCAGCCACACCAGCGATAGATCACCTAATGACATGCGGCTCAGATAACCGGCAGCCCGATCCAGGATAGGGTTTGGTGTCGATTCCACCAGCTTCAATGAATCAAGCTGATGCGACAAATTGTTGTGCTGGTCCGTTAGTCGACGTAGCTCGACGTCGATGTTTTCGATCTTGGCCAATAAGTCTTGACGATTTATTTGAGTCAACAGACGATCGCGCTGGCCAACGAGATCCGCATGACGGACTCGAAGTTCTTGGCGTTCTTTTCCTAAGCTGGCGAGTTTGTTCTGACGATCGGCTAGCTTTCTTTCCAGTTCAGCCAATCGCGCACGATGCGAATCCAGATTCGG
>CAMYNE010000317.1:0-4279 GCA_947259675.1 uncultured Pirellulaceae bacterium | reverse complement strand
GCAAAACTGATGATCGGAACGCTTGATTGCCTCCGCTCCAGCGGGATCTACCCGCCGAATCTCGTCGACTACCGATTCCCGCCGTTTGACCAAGCGCTGAGTATTCTCTCCCATTTCGTTGTAGCAACGCCGTAACTGTTTCAATTCGGCTGCGGCAGCCTTGTGTCGAATGTGTTTGTACTGATGGCCAAGTTCCTGGCACAAACCGTAAATGTCTTCACGCATCTGTTTACAAAGATCGGCCAGGTGACGCGTCGATGATTCGTTCGCCACAGGTGAACTTGTATTCCAATTCTTCACCTGGTGTTCGGCATGATCCACTTTTGACTCGAGCGCGACCAGGATTCCACGTGCGTTGTGATAAGGATGTTCATCGGAATCGAGAGTCAATTCGTTCCAAACCAGCATTTCATCACGCAGCCTTACTCGCTGATTCTGAATATCGGATTGAACCCGTCGCCAACGCCGAATCTGATTATCAATTTCGTCCAAACGTTGGTAAAGAGTCGCGTAACTTGAGACGATCGGCGCGGTTTCCGAGGCAGGAATCGTCGGTACGTAATGGACTTCCGCGTTGGCGATCAAATCCAGAATTTGGGCGATGTCTGTCTTGATATTCGCAATCTCATTTTCGGTCGTCAACGTATTGATCGAGTCCAATCTTGCCGATATCTCTGCTACTTGGGTCGAGATCGCCGTCAGCTGTTGATCGTGCAGCTTTTTTTCCTGGTCGATCTGCTGATGATATCCACGTTTTTCGATTGTTAGAGATTCGATACGTTCTTGAATCGAAGCCAGCTGACGGTTCAACGAATCCGTTTCCTGTTGCCAGCGCAAGACGGCGTTTTCGTCACGAATTGCGGACTTGCCCAACGGAACACCCATTCGTGTGTGCAAACAACTGGCAAGATTAAACGCTTGTTCTTTTGTATCGTGAAAAGCGACATTAAAGAATGTATCGAAAAGATCGGGAGATAAATTGCCCGTCAGCTCGTGGACCCCATAGATATCTTGAGCTGTGTGGTGCGTTGAGGACATTGGATGGAGATTCAGCTCACCCGAAATTCGAACGTCTCGCAACAGCCGGTAATCAAGATTGTTGTACCGAACATCCAAGCTTCCGTTTGCGATGGACGGTTCCGCCGTGAGTTGAAAATGAGAGTTACTTGAATCAAATCCGTACAAGACGCCGCGAATAAAATTTCGAATGGTCGTTTTGCCGGAACCTGTGTCTCCGAAAATAATGTTCAGGCCATCACAAAATCGGCCCAGACGAAGATCACCAAAAACTCCATAGCCTTCAATGGCAAGATCAGTCAGCTTCATTGCTTAACTCCATTTTGTTTTCTACCCAAACGCATGGTAACTTTGGGCCGACGACCATCTTCCTGAATAGCCGATTCGTCGCATAAACGGACTTGTCTATGTCAAATGCCTGTCTTCGCCAAGTCCTCTCGACTCCAACTTGAGCGTCCTAAAATTTATTACACAGCCAGAGAATCACCTAGGGCAGTTTTCGTTGCACCAGAAATCACCCAGAAAATCAACTCGCTAGCAAGCTCAAATCGGTACGTTTCTTCGATCCGCATCAGGTGACCATTGAAATCGATATTTATTGCCCAACTGCAGCCGAGTCAACAGAATGATCTGCTGAACATGGCCAACAAAATGTGAAGTTGTATGCGTAATCGCACCTAACAACGTAACCTTGAATCCCTGGATTTCTGTTTCTGATAGTAACGACTCTTCGTCCAGCCGCGAAAACTGCGACTTGGCATCGGCGACCGCTTTTTTGACGAGCGCAATCAACTCGTCTCTTTCCATCTCTCCGCGCAGATCAAATTCCCGTTGGCGGTCGCGTTGATCGGAAGCTCCGGAAATCGGAATCACACCCCACTGGCGAAGGTTGCCCGAGATGTGCACAAGCAGATTTCCAATGCTGTTGGCGTCCTCGCTTGGTCGCCACCAGATTTGTTCGTCGGAAAGCTGACTGAGGCAATGATCGATCTTGATCATCGCGGAATCCAACAGATTGGTTGCTTCGCGACAGAAGGCTTTATCAAGTGCCATGAGGACTCCCCAGTTGTTTCTATGGCAGTTACCATGATTACTCCAGTTTTTCAGATTCAGCCCCAAATAACAACGAGACTTGCCGTGAACCTTGCCCACAGAATCGTTTTTCTTTTGGCCGTTGTCCTCCTGCCGCACAGTTGCTTTGCTCAAGACGAAGGATTCGTACCACTTTTCAACGGCACCGATCTTACCGGTTGGTACGCCGTCGAGACTTACAATCCTCGGGACTTCGCAGCCAAAGACGAGGCCGATCGGAAAGCGGTGGTCGATGCAGCCAAAAAGCAAACCGAAAAATTCTGGCGAGTCGAAGGAAAAGAAATCGTCAACGATGGGAAAGGCCCTTATCTCACCACCGAAAAAGAATTCCGCGATTTTGAACTCGTGCTTGAATACAAAACCGTTGCCAAAGCCGATAGCGGAATCTATTTGAAAGCGACTCCCCAAGTCCAAATCTGGGACTACACCAAAGCGGGAGGAAAATGGAATGTTGGAGCGGACAAGGGATCGGGCGGACTATGGAACAACAGCGAGGGATCCAACGGCAAAGATCCGCTGGTTCTGGCCGACAAACCCTTGGGTGAATGGAACCATTTTCGAATCCGCCAAATCGGAGCGCGAACCTGGGTTTGGTTAAACGACAAACTGATTGTCGATAACGCGGTGATGGAAGACTATTGGTCCAAGAGCCCAAACAAACTCCCGCTGATCGCCAAAGGCCCGATCCAGTTACAGACTCACGGTGGTGAAATTCGCTGGCGAAATATCGCAGTTAAAGAATTTTCCAGCGAAGAAGCAAACAGAATCCTCGACAAACTATCGGAGGCCGGATTCCAATCAGCCTTCAATGGGACGGATTTTGCCGGATGGAAAGGACCGATTGAAAACTATGAAGTGGTCGATGAGTTGATCCGTTGCAAACCGCACAAAGGGGGTACGATTTTCCATGAAAAAGATCTCAGCGATTTTGTTGTGCGGTTCGAGTTTCGCCTGCCACCGGGAGGCAACAATGGTTTGGCTATCCGTTATCCTGGCTCTGGGAATGCGGCTTACTCCGGCATGTGTGAGCTTCAAGTCTTGGATAGCGAACACGAAAAATACAAAAGCCTCGATCCTCGACAATACCACGGTTCCGCTTACGGGATGATTCCGGCTCATCGAGGCTACCTGCGACCGACCGGCGAATGGAACTTCCAGGAAGTCACGGTCAAAGGATCAGCCATTCGCGTTGAACTCAACGGAACCATTATTCTCGACGGTGATTTAAGCAAGGTCACAGAATACATGGCGAATTCCCCGCATCCGGGAAAAGATCGTACGTCAGGCCATTTTGGCTTGGCGGGTCACAGCGACCCAGTTGAATTTCGCAATATTCGATTCAAAGAGCTGAAGGATTAAAAACCGTTGTGAAAACAATTTTCGTTCGACTGATCGCAGTGGTTCTGTTATTCATCGGCTTAGTATGGTTGATCGGATTTTTGTTGCCTCGCGATTACTCCATTCGTTCCACCATCGATATCGCTGCGCCGCCAGAACGCGTCTTTCCGATGATCAATGAGCTTGCCCAGTGGGAAAACTGGTCGCCATGGAGTGAGCAAGCTGGGCTGGACGTTCAATATTCTGGTGAATCGTCCGGTGTGGGAAGCATGCAGACCTGGTCCGATCCTCGGGGTGACGGCAAGTTGTGGATCAGCGACAGCCAGTTGAATCAGCGGGTGATTTACAAAATGCGGTCGGGTGGTTTTCCCGAAATGGAAAATACCATCCAGCTGAAACCTACCGACGATGGCACAAACGTAACCTGGACCAGCGAAGGAAAATTACCAAGTGGTGCTTTTTACGGTTATTTCGCCAGACTCTTTGCACCAGGAATGCAAGCCGAATACGATCGCGGTCTGGCCAAACTCAAATCGGTGGCTGAAAAAGATGTCGACGACACAGACTAGAGATCGGCGGCGAGTCATAGGGCATTGGCCGTTTTTTGAATTCGGCCTAATCTGCGTTCCTATCTTTTTCTCTCCCTTGATTGCAGCCACGCAAGATTCCGGACCGTATTTCGCCAATGGAATCAAAATCGGGGAAGTCACTCAGGACTCGGCAATCATATGGGTACGATTGACCCAACACAAATCGGCTGATTTTTCACGACTGGCAATTTTCACTGAAGGACTGCCGGCCAAGGAAACGTCCAAAACTGAAATGCCGCCGG
>CAMYNE010000316.1 GCA_947259675.1 uncultured Pirellulaceae bacterium | reverse complement strand
TGAGGAGATCGCCGAGCGGATCGAATTCGGGGTCGGTTCGTTTTGGGATGTCATCGCGGATCAATTGAGTCTGGTGGCGGGCGAGCGAATCACACCCGATCAATTCAACCTCGACAAGCTTGATGACTCGCAAAAAATAAACGTGCAAGTCTGCGACGAGCAAGGCCAGGTAATTGCTCAGGCGCGAACCTTGTCGGAGCTGAAGTCGCAACTGCCTGAGGATTCACACAGCACTGCCGTTGAAATCCCCACCGACGACACATGGCACCAGGACGGGCTGACCGATTGGACATGGGACGAGCTGCCCAAAAAGATCGTGATCAAACGGGGCGTAGCCGACGTGCCCTTGTTTCCAACCATTGTGGCCGCAGGCGACGCCGTGAACTTGCGACTGTTCGATGATCGCCAGCGCTCGGATCGATTGACGCGGCAAGGACTGGCCACACTTTATCGTCTGGCCAATCGCAAATCGATCAAATCGCAAGTCAACGCCAAAGCAAAGTCGACAACGATCATCAAACGGGTTGCTCGCGAGCGTACTTGCACCGCACTTGAAGCAGCGATCGAGTTGGTTGCCTAATAGCCGGCGACAGCACACGTCACAGCAATCGAGCGAATCGTGGGATTTTGCAGAAGTTTCGGACGGAATCATTTGCTGCTTGCAGAATGGGCAACAAGCAGGAAAAACAAGCGAACCGAGTCGTTTGGGAAAGCGGTTACCGAACATCCTTGCACCTGACGTCTATACGACGGGTTATTTTTCTCCTGAGTTGCTTATTCTTCCCCACATCCCAGAAATTTCAATATGGCCAACTGATGTCGGGCATTTGGTCAGGAATCCCTATAATCTTAGTCCTTAAGGCTAAGACTAAGACTAAGATCAGGATTGGAAAATTGTTCTGTGCAAGTATCTTTTTCGAATAATCACGGATGTAAGCAGGAACGTCAGGATGACGATTGTCGACCGATATCTACTAATTCTTTTCTTCAAGATCCTTTTGATCTGCCTGATCAGTTTTGCTGGTCTGTTTGTCGTGATTCACTTGTTCACCAACTTGGATGAATTTGTTGACGCGAGTGAAACGAATGGCGGGCTTCCCAGATTGTTGTTCGATTACTACGGACCGCGAGTGCTCGATATTTTCAGTCGCACCGCGGGAGTACTTGTTCTGATTTCGGCCATTTTTGCTCTGAGCATGATGCAGCGCCGGCGTGAAATGACTGCGATCGAGGCTGCTGGAATCCCCAAGTCGCGATTGGTTCGGCCGATTCTAATGGCTGCGATTGTGGTCCTTGGGCTTTCGGTGGTCAGCCGTGAGCTATGGATTCCCCGAGTCAAAGATCGGTTGGTGCGGACTCCGGCAAACTGGCGGGACGGTGGTCGAATCCCCATGAACTTTCAAAAGGATCACTTCAGCGGCCTGTTGATCCGCGGCCACGCAATTCTGATGGAACAAAACAGGATTACCGAGCCGGATATTCAAATTCCTATTCATTTGAACGACACGATCTCTCGGATCCACGGAAGCATCGGAGTAATTGAGCCAGCCAAACAGCAAAGGCCAGCCGGATTATGGATGTACAAGATCGATATTCCGGAAAACTTGATGGAGATGCCGTCAATGAAAATGGACGAGAAGACGATTGTCTATTCGCCGCGGGACTACAAATGGCTCCAGCCGGATCAGTGCTATGTGGTTTGTACTCTGGACGCCAAGGAAATGGCGTACGGCAAACAGCTGTCTTCTTATGCCACGTTGCAGGAAATGATGGCGTCGCTTCGCAAGCCAAGGCATTGGTTTGGCCATCGGCAACAGGTCGAAGTTCATTCGCGAATTCTTTTGCCTTTTCTTGACCTGACTGTGATACTTCTTGGACTTCCGTTAGTAATTTCGAAAGCCGATCGCAGTATCTTCACGGCAGCTGGATTTTGCTTACTGGTGGTTATCGTGGTCCAACTGACAACATTGGCATGCAACAGCCTCGGTGCCTTTAGCCTGATCCGTCCCGCCGCGCTCGCCGCCTGGATCCCGATCATCGTGTTCTTTCCATTGGCGATCCTCTCACTACGCCGGCTGAAAAGTTAAAAACGAATGGTGGTTTTTGCCTTGGATACGGTGTACTCAACCTGAACTGAGTGGAGCGAGGTGAAGGATCTCTCTTGTTTTCGCGTGAGATTCTTCGGTCGCCAAAGCTCTCTCAGAATGACTTGTTCGTAGTGTAGTCAAATCATGAAAGGTATTGAGTCTAACCGCGTGCCTATCGGGCCGCGCGGGGCGATGGGCTAATGTATTGGGCGATGGGCACGAGGTTAAACAAGGCATCCCAAAACTATAAATCATCAACGTTCATTAGTGGCAACATTTTTTGATGCAACGTTGGATTGGCTGAAGCAAGAAACTGGGGGTGGTGTAAGTCCAATGGTGTATTATCAATGTGCGTGATGATGCCGCCAGCTTCTTCGAGGATTAGCATGCCCGCGGCAATATCCCAGATACTGACACTGGTGGCCCAGTAGCCATCCAGTCGTCCACAGCCAACATAGCAAAGATTCAATGCGGCCGACCCAAGTCGTCGGATGCTTCCGCACCGATGCATGACTTGTAAAAAACGCTTCACTTGCGGATCGTCGGGCGTCACGTGAGTTGAAAAACTGCAAACCAAAAGCGAATTCTGAATATCGTCGCAGTCACTCGTTTGAATCGTTTCTCCATTTAGATCAGCGCCTTGGCCTTGCGCGGCAGAATAGCATTCGTTCAGCACCGGATCCAAGACGGTACCAACGATCACCTCGCCCCGATAAGTCAGTGCGACGGAAACGGCAAACGATCGCAGCTGATGAACGAAATTGGTGGTGCCATCGAGCGGGTCGACGACCCAGCAGAATCCTCCCGTTTCTAGTGTTTTCAAGGAACCATCTTCCTCTTCCCCCAAAAACGAGTGTTCCGGGAACTTGTTTTCCAAAAAATCTCGAATTGTTTTTTGGGATTCGTAGTCTGCTTCAGTTACCAGGTCGCCCGAATTCTTTTCGGAAACGTTAGTCTTCCCCAACCACTTAAGGAGTATTTCCCCGCCGGCTTGCGCAGCTTGTTGGCACGATTTAAGGAAATAAGTAAGTTCCGGGCCGGAAATGTCCATTTTTTGAGCAATTTTTTGGAAATGCCGTGAAAGTTGCGTAATTGATGGTCGACGCTCAAAAAATGAGGTCGTCGCAAAAAAAAGCGGCATTGTTAACGCGTATATGTGGGTCGTTTCACTCCGATCCAAACAATATTTTGCAAATATGGACATGTGGCCCGGTTTTGCTATGATTAGTAGAGCGAGAAACTGCGTTCGGCAGAACTGGACGCATCCAAATTTTATCGGTGTTTTTCGTGAACGATTTATTCGGCCTCTTCTCTGTTCCGGCCCCGCCGTTTTGCATTGCAAACGGTGGGGTTTTTTCGTCGATAATCGGATTGGTTTTTTCGACCGAAAATACGTCGTCGTTTGAATTGAACTCATGGATTCTTTGAAACAGGAATTGATCATTTCTGGTCGTGTTCAAGGGGTTGGCTTTCGATACACGTCAAAGCAGGTTGCTCAACGATATGATGTTACCGGATGGGTGAAAAACCTCACCAACGGAACCGTTCAAATCGTCGTCGAAGGGCAACAAGCGGAAATTGATCGTTACCTCGATGACTTGATCGCGACGGTCAACGCCACCGGTTATGGAAGAGTTGAATCGATAGAGTGCGAATCGGTCGCAGAGGCAACTCGCGAATTCTCCTCCTTTTTCATTCGTTGATTCGACGGAATTCTGGCTCAAAGTCGATGAAAATCAGCCCGGTCCCTTTGTGAAAAGTGAACCGTGCGAACATAATGTCCGTACCAAAAACTGATTTTTCCGTACGCACCTTCCTCGCGACGCCTTGCAAATAATGTCTGTAGAACTGCTCGCTCAAAGTTTGAAGATCACGAACTGGCTTACTCCAATTTGGCTGTTGTCGATTGGGATCTCAATTGGCTTTGTTCTGTCTTTATTGGCACTGTTGAAGATTTATATTTTTTCCAAGATTCCGTTTTTCAACACCGTCGCCGAAAAACCGCAATTGAGAATTGTTTTGGGCGCGTTGATCGCGGCCGTTTATGTGGGGCTGTTTCTCGCCTTTTATTCCTGGCGTTACGGTTCAATCATGGACACCGAAATCATCCTGCCGCTGCTGTTTGTCGTTCCCATTTCATTTCTGATTGGGTGGGGGAGCTGGAGCTTGCTTTCAAAACGACGATCGGGAGAGAGTTTGCTGTT
>CAMYNE010000315.1 GCA_947259675.1 uncultured Pirellulaceae bacterium | reverse complement strand
TGGAATTCCGGCCTAACGGCCAATGCTGTTCATTGGGAAATCGAAATACGCTCAACTCATCCTGACGGAGCCCAGGCGACTGAGTTCCAGGTCGAGATTCTTCGATCGCCAAAGCTCTCTCAGAATGACTTCGGCTATATTTTTGTTCCATTGAACCAAATTGGCCTAACGGTGAGACTGCAAACTCACCGAGGCCCTCTATCAAATGGCCTTTCGTTAAGGATGCTGTGCGATTGGGCTGCAACTCGATCACCCTTGTTTGCTCAGTATCGAATACCGACATCGGATGGTTTTGCATTGACAATGGCGGCAGCGTGGTGGCGAGACTGTTCGCTGAAACCGATTCGGAATTCAGTGCAATCGATCGTGGTTGCTTGCCTGTCGAATGAGTTTTCGAGTGCAATTCGTCCGACCCGTTTGCTGATGATTGAGCATCTAGTTGCAGGACTACAGGATCAGGAATTGAAATCTGTGAATTGAATTCCGGATCCGGATCCGCTGCCGGTTGAAGTGCCAAATCGGTATCGAGCACACTGAGATCACCAACTGGAAAAGTCTCCCAGTACCGCTCGCTGCGCATCCTCATCCCAACTGCCATACTGAACAGGCAGAATAAGGTGATTGTCAGACTTTTTTTTGACACCTTCACAGTAGTTTTTTTTGCCGCTTACCTAACTTCAAAAACGGACGAACTGATGTGGAAATCCGCGATCCACTCGTTCATCATTCGCTCCATTTCAGGAGACGCATTGCAGAATCGCATAAAGTAGATCGGTTCCGCCCGACTTCGCATCCTCACCGTCAATCGGTACGTCCCTGGTTGCTGAATCAACCACGCCGGCACGACATATTTGGCTCTTCGCGACCCAAGCGGCGCGATCGAATGCGCTTCCATACGAACAAAGGGAGGGTGATTGATAACCGTAACGGGTTGTGGAGCCGGACGAAGAAACGGGAGTTGGTCAAAGTCGAAATTAATGGGCAGATACATTTCGCGGTCGGTTCCCTTGACGTTCGTCGTCAGAAACTTGGTTTGCAAGTTGAACAGTTGCGTATCCAGCGGCACCCGGCGGGCTAGAACTTCAAGTGAATTGTTGTCTGCGAGGTCGCCGTTGGAGTCGAGATAGCCCGATTCCCACAAGCGTTCACCACTGGGACCGATCAGAACAACGTTCAGCCAAAGTTGCGGCTGTGCACCCAGTGAGCCGCTGGGCATGTTGTGTCCCGGATTGGTATTGGAAACACAATAGTTGAATTTTAAAGCCTGTCCGCAAGTTGGTGTGCCGGCAAAAAACGGGCCGTCCAGCTTTGAACCGTTCTCCAGAAGTTGTCGACGAATGTCTTTTTTGTATCTGAGCTTCTTTAGATTGACATCGATGATTCCGCGAGCATCGTAACGGTCATCAACTTCCTGCCAGGCGGGTGGAAAACTGGCGAACACGATTCCCAGTGCCAACGCTTCCTCGAATTCGTTAGTCCCCCACCCGGCACGCCAATCGAATTCGAGCCAGTCATTAAACGACCAACGGTCGGCATCTGGGTTTTGGGGAAAGACGCCTGGATGCGCGATCGAATAACCGGGGCCGTAAAACATGTGATTTGAATGTTGACGTTCGGGGTTCACGACCTTGTCGTTGACGACGGCGGCGGGACCCACACTGTAGCCGGCATCGACTCCAGGAACCTTTCCCATGTGGCAGTCCTGACAGGTTACGCCTTGCCGATACGCGGGGGATGCACGGTACTGATCCCAAACCACTTCCAATTTGACCCCCGGTTGAACGGCAACTTGATGGCACGAGACACAGAAAGTGCTTTTCTTCAACTCTTCGAACTGGATCGAACGGCGATGCATGGCTTGCCCGGGAGTCTTGTCAGCGGCACTATCTTTGACTTTGAAATATTGTTTGTATTTGAGTGCCAACTCGACTCCCATCCCGTCGCCCGCACCGAACACCGGCTCATAAATGTCACCTGGTTCGATTCTTCGTTCGCCGTTGGATTTGACGTAATTGCTTTTGACGCGATGGCAAGCGACACAAGTCACGCCTTCACGGAAAACACGCGGCCCATCCCAAATAGCTTGATCTCTGCGCAAACCCATCGTGGTTGCGACAGGCGCATGACATCGCATGCAAAAGTAGCCAATAGTGCCTTGCGATAGTTTGTTGATCTTATCTTCAAAGACTTGAAACATCGGCGAAACGGAGGCGTAAGCGTGGCTCGAACCGGCCCACTCATCAAAAATCTGTTGGTGACAACTTGCGCATTCAGTCGCCGACGGAAAAGAGCTTTTCGAGAACACTTCAAAGTGCGGATCCTCAGCGTTGGAAGTTGGGTTCGCCGATCTGTTCTTTGACCCAGTTCCAGACTTGGATGCATTGGGATGAGGATTGGGCAGGCTTACGATTCGTTCGTACGAGATATCCTGCGACTTTTCATCGAATCGAGAGCGAGAAGCCTTTGTGGGGTTGTTGGGTGGTTTCAAATCGTGGTGTGGATGGATCGCCTTTTGAGACACATTCACACTTGGCAAACCGGCAACACAGCCAGGCGGCAAGCATTGCATCCGCTGGAGTTCTTCTGGACTCAGTTTGGCGAGCGCTTTACGGAGTGATTCGTGTGTTTCCTGATCGTTCGCCGGAAAGTTCTGAAATTCATCGGATTGGCGAATCGCATTAATCGCAATTTGTTTAAGTTCGTTGCCAGCTTGGGGCGTGCCCTCACCTTTAGCGACTTGACGGTCAAAACCAGGAGTCTGAGTTTCAACTTCGTCTTGCTGCGGCTGAAGAAAAGCTACTCGGGTAACGACGGGAGCCGATTCGGGGGTCTGCTTTGTCGCGTTGGAACGGAATTCCGGCCTAATCGACGATTCGACAGGCAGTAAAACAGCCAAGCCCAACACCAAAGGGGCCAAGAAGAAGCCAATCGTGGCAATCTGATTGAGACGCACCATCGTTATAATGCTTAAAAGCTAAATAATCGTAATACTTTCGCTAGCTATCAGTTTTGAATCGGCTTTTTGATTGGTGTGTGTTGACATTTTTTTGGGCATTTGGGGTCGGAAGCGGGCCTCTTTAGCAAAAACTTCGAAATTGGACGGCAGGAGAGGGCAAATCGTGTTTAGAAACGACCCAAAAAAATCGCAATATTGGGAACGTGAGGCTCCCGAACATGTCTCGGCTCAGCGGAGCTTCGCGCTCCGAACGCCGTTTCCATTCGGTCCTGGAGACGGAACGACAAAGAGGTGACCGTCTACCTGTAAAATGGACTATAATCGCCAAATTTGGCCCTTGCTGATGACGCCAATAAACGCAATACTGATGGGCTTTAATACTATATTGACGAGCGAATTGCGATGAAGGTCCGCGCCAGCGTAAAACGAATCTGCGAAAACTGCAAAGTAGTTCGACGAAAGGGTCGAGTCTACATAATTTGCACGAATCCACGTCATAAGCAGCGCCAAGGCTAATTGCGGCTGAATTTCGGTCGTCGTGTCGACCTCGTAACCCGGTTTTTTCAGGCTTGGGTGTTCCGCAAGTGCGTTTGGCGAATGTCAATGGCTTGTGAGTTGTATCGAATCTGTATTTGGATCAAATTTTGGTTTTCCTGACCGTCATTGCGGCGGCAGGCACTGGAGAAAAAACGTATGCCACGTTTGTTGGGTGTTGATATTCCGAATGACCGCAAAGCGGTCATTTCGCTGACGTACTTGTATGGTGTAGGACCTCAAACCGCCCGTGACTTGTGCCACAAGGCGGGTGTCGACCAGGACAAAAAAGCTCGAGACATGACGGACGAAGAAATCGCTCGTATCTCGAAGATCCTGGAGCGAGACTACACGGTTGAAGGACCACTCCGACGTCAGGTTCAGCAAAGCATTAATCGCTTGCGAGACATTCGCTGTTATCGTGGAATTCGACATCGCGTTGGACTACCGGTCCGCGGTCAGAGAACCAAAACCAACGCCCGAACCCGCAAAGGACCGAAAAAGACGGTTGCTGGTAAAAAGGGTGTTAAGGATCTTCGATAAACAAGATCAATCGGCCCGGCTGTTCGTTGGTCGGGTTATTTTTACAAAGACAAAAAACATCGCATCGGAAGTGTAAGTAGTGGCAAAATCAAAGAAAAAAAGAGTTCGACGTAATGTGACCTATGGCGTGGCTCACATCCAAGCGTCGTTTAACAATACAACCGTGACGATCACCGACACGAAGGGTGAAACTTTGTGTTGGGCGAGTGCTGGAACCTGAGCTGCTGAAAAGGCAGTCAAGTTTGGTGTCAAGGAGAACGACGTTCGAGTGAAGGGCCCCGGAAGTGGTCGCGAAAGTGCGATTACAGCTCTTCAAGGTGCGGGACTGAATATCAAATCGATAGAAGATTGCACCCCGATTCCTCACAACGGTTGTCGCCCGCGGAAGAAGCGTCGCGTATAAACCCGATTCGCGTGTGGATTGTCCGCGCGATGAACAATACACTTTGTCAGTCCTTAGTAGGCCCTGGTAGCGAATAAGGATTGAAAACTTTTTCTTACGGAGACCACAAATGCATATTCGTTGGCGCGGATTGGAATTACCTAGCGTTGTTGACTGCGATCGCAGTTCGTTATCTTCGACTTTTGGCAAGTTTACCGCTGAACCGTTTGAGCGCGGTTTTGGAACGACGATTGGCAACAGTATTCGTCGCATCCTGCTCTCCAGCCTCGAAGGTAGCGCGGTGACCCAGATCAAAATTCGCGGTGCAAACCATGAGTTTTCTTCGATCGCGGGAGTCCTGGAAGACGTTACCGAAATCGTTTTAAACGTCAAATCACTGGTGGTCAAAAATCATACCGAACAGATGAAAGTCATCACCGTCGAAAAAAACACGGCCGGCCCGATTACAGGTCATGACGTCCAAACGGGTGGCGAGGTTGAAATCATCAACAAAGACCACATTTTGTGCACGCTGACCGACGATGTCCCGTTCATGATGGAAATGGTTGTCGAAAATGGTCGCTCATATGTGCCGGCCACGGAACACAGCGGTCGTGACCACGAAGTCGGCATCATTCCGATCGATGCAGTCTACAGCCCCGTGACGCGAGTTCGTTACGACGTCGAAGAAACGCGTGTTGGTCAGAAAACAAACTATGATCGCCTTAACCTTGAAATCTGGACGAACGGTTCAATCAACCCTGAAATGGCGTTGGTCGAAGCGGCCAAAGTCCTGCGTAAACACTTGAATCCGTTTGTTCAATATTCCGAACTCGGCGCCCAGGTCCACTCACAGCCTCGCAGCAGCGGCGGGATTGATGCGGCTCAGGAGTCCAAGTTCAACATGGCGATCGCCGATCTCCGGTTCTCCGTCCGAGCCATGAACTGCCTGGAAAGCGACGGGATCATGCAGGTCCGTGACCTGGTTCAAAAAAATGAAGACATGCTGATGGAAATCCGCAACTTTGGCGAAACGACTTTGGTTGAAGTTCGCCAGATTCTTGGCGAACTTGGATTGCACTTGGGAATGAAAGTTCCTTCACCACCCGTCATTAACTAGTAAAAACTGTCTGCTGACAAACAACAAAAACCTGGTGAAATCATGAGACATAGAAGAAAAGGCCGCCACCTCGGCCGCTCGTCCAGCCATCGCAAGGCGATGTTGCGTAATTTAGCTTGCTGTCTGATCCTGACCGAACGGGACCCTGCCTTTTATGAAGGCATGTTTCAGGCCGACGGGAAGACGGAAGTCAAGCCCCCGCGCTTTAAGGGC
>CAMYNE010000314.1 GCA_947259675.1 uncultured Pirellulaceae bacterium | reverse complement strand
TTTAGGGTTTTTTATTTAGGGCGGTGTTTGATTCAAGCCAGCTAACACGGGAGCAAAGCCTCGTCAGCCGAAACGTAAACTTGGCGGGCTCTTCGCAACTTCAACCGACCAGCGACGTGAATCTCCCACGTCAAGGGTTGCTTTCGAGGTGCGAGGTGGGCGGCCAAAATGACGGCGATTCGATTGCCCTTGATTGCAAATGATTGACGATCGAGATTCTACATTGTCTTGACCAGATCAGCTATCAGTTTCCAACGAGATTAAAATCTATAAGCGTTCGGCGAGGGCATACTGTCTCGCAAATTGACACTAGATCGATCAGTGGCCGTGCCTGGGAACTGCGAATGCTATTTAGGCCGTCTTTGAGCGCGTCTGCGGCGGCGTCGCTCGCGTTTTCTCGCGGCCTTCTGCCGTAATTCTTCCAAGCGATACGTTTAGAAGGACTCGGATTGATCGGCGGCCCATCGGTCGGGCAACCATCTCATCAAGTTGCGAACCCGAATCGAATCGGATCACCGCTCGGTGTTCCACTGACCACCGTATCTGTAGCCGCTAGCCTCGGGTTCTTCGAAAGCTAGCATCGACGTTACGCACGGTTCGATTCAGTGGCAGATCTTGAAGCCTGACGTCAGATTCACTACTATCCGCGCCCGCCTCTGCAGCGAAATCGATTTAGCAGCGCGTTTTAATCTTCATCCACTTACTGGGTATCAAAATGCCGGCACGGAACATGGTTGGTCGTTTCTCGTTAGTTGCAAGCTTCTGGATTTCGACACTGGTCCTACATGTTGGTTGTACCAAGCTCGTTTCGACTGATTTTAAATACGTAACTGGCGACATGACGCACGCGGAGGCCCGCAAGGTCCGCAAAATCAATCCTGACAAATTCTACCTTGCCCCCGAAGCACTGTCAGCGATCGATGACTTGCAGACCCCGCCAAGCTCGGACAAGAGAGCATCCACAGCGGCAATTGTCCTACCGGAAATGACGGAAGAACAATTTGAAATCGCCTTGAAAGAAGAGCAGGCCCGGACGCAAGCGGAAAAAGCTGATGAATTCCGCCAAACAACCCAAAAAACCGTTTCGCCATCGCACGAAATCACGCAAGAACTCGCTCCGGCACCTGGTGTCGTCAGCCAACCCCTGCGGCCGGTTGAATTTGATTCCCGCGCGCGAAAAAGAATGGGTTACGACGACCCCGCCACGTTACGCTCTGAAACGTTGATCACGTTAAAAGCCGATCCGATACAGGTGACACCGAAGCCGGATTTCAATGAACGTGGATTGCAGCCAATCGAGCAAGTCGAATATCTCGTCGATTCTCAACCCGGATTGCCTGCCGAACCTGATTCGCTACCGCCGAATGAAATCGTTGATCATCAAATCGTCCCCAATCATGAAATAGCGGTTGAGTTACCATTGCTTCCAACGCAGGCGGAAACGGAAAGTGATGTGACTGAGTCGGTCCGGGAATCTGAAATGTTCGGTCAACCTTCACCTGTTTTCGAGACGATCCCGCCATCGTTGAGTCCGTTGGCTGAACAGCCAGAGGTGCTGCCGGCAACGATGCCGCCGCACGCCGCAATTCCGCAAATGGAACCGTTGGTGTCTGCCGAAGCAGAATCAGAAGACATACCCGATACAGGGGATGTGCTGACTGAAAAAACTGACGACGAAGCCCCCTATTTTGTGACCGAAGAACCTGAAACTTCGGACTTTGATTTCCAGCCATTTGTATTTGAAGAAGTCCAACCAACCGTTGCAAACGTTGAACCAAACGGCGACTTCGCCCCTGATTCGACCAATGACTTCGCTACGTCAGACAGTCAGTCGCCAACGGATATCGTAGTCGCGCCGGCTGAAACAGATTCTGGCCAATTCGACCCATCCAGTTCAGGAGTTGCACCAATAGCGATTCTGGCACCAGCCGAAGCCGACTTGGATCCAGCCAGCCAGACGGAAATCGACGGGAAAGCAAGACCCGCTGTTGAGCAGGCCTCCCATTCCCAAGTCGTTACATCACCGCTTGCCTTGGTCCCGCCTCGAATAATCATTCAAGAAGAAGAACCTGTTGTGTCCATTCCCCTTATCACGATCGAAGAGGAAGAGGAAAAAGTTTTTCACCTGACGAACGCGGCCCTTTGCAAGTCCGTTTCCGGGTTTGGCCAGTTTACTCCGTTCGCAAACAGCAAATTCAAATCGGGTCAGCGGATGTTGGTTTACTGCGAACTCGAGAATTTTACCTCGGTAGAAACAGAGATCGACAACGAATCTGCTTTTCGCACCCAGCTGCAGGGAAGTTATGTGATCTATGATTCTGCTGGCAAGATCATGAATCAAAAAGAGTTTCCAATAGTCGAAGACGTAGCCAAAAATCGTCGACGTGATTTCTACGTGCATCTTCCTGTTCGGCTGGGAGCCTTACCGCCGGGTTCCTATCAACTGCAAGTTATGATTGAAGACCTCAGCGGCAAACAAACGGCGAGCTTGGGCAAACCGCTCGAATTTGTGGTGGAGTAAACTGGCATTTTGCCCTGCGAAGACAGGAACCGAATCTGTCCCTGCTCGCATTAGTCCGCCGCGTTGGACTGACCGACAGAATCTCCGGCGGAACGAGTCATTGTCAATCTTTGACGAAATTGCGGATGTTGTTGTCTGGTGAACTTCATTCACCTTGCCCGTCTGTGCCGACGATATTTGATGATGCAAGCGTGCGTTCGCGTCGACTCAAGTTTGCACTTCAAATCGTCATTCAGGAATCGAAATGGGGTTCGTTCTTTTTCTCGCAGTACTGGTAGCTGTCGCATGGCTGGCTGTGGGATTGAAATATTTGCCTCACATCTCATTCAATCCGATTCCCGTGGGGGCGACGCTATTCATCATTGTCGCCAGTGTGTTTGGCGCCGAGTTCTTCAGCATCGAGGCGACCATTCCGATTACGTTCGACCGAGTGTTCCTGGTTGGCCTGCTGGGGTTGTTCGTTGCCCTGGTTTTTCTCGGCTACGACCAGATTCAACCACTCAACCTAACGGACTTGTTGGTGTTTGGCCTGTTCGGCTTGATGATGATCAGTACTTTCACACACGATTGGCGAACGCTTGACAATCTACCGATTTCGCGATTGCTGTTTTTCAATACGATGCCCGTCGCGGTCTACATCATCGTTCGCAACTCGCGTTTACGCTTGAAAGAGTTGAAGATCATCGCAGCAATTCTGGCTGGTTTTGGTGTTTATCTTGCGTTGATCGCATTTGCTGAAGCGAGAGGATGGACATCCGTCGTCTTTCCTCGCTACATCGCGGACGCCTCCGCTCAAGAGTTCTATGGGCGAGCTCGCGGGCCCTTTATGAATCCGATATCGAACGGGATCTTCCTGATTGTGTGTCTCGCTTCGTTGCTGGCGTGTTGGAATCGTGTTAACAACCGAGTCAAGATTGTGATTGTCTTGCTGATTCCAGTTTTCGTTTTGGGAATTTTTTCCACACTCACTCGCAGTGTTTGGGTCTCACTTCCATTTTCCATCGCTCTGGTTGTCATGATAACCATCCCGCCGCGACTGCGTGGCGGAGTTTTGACGATTGGAGCAGTCTGCGGCCTCCTGTTGGTGCTCGGCGTTGGTGGAAAAATGGCTCAGTTCGATGTGAAGGTTGGAGCTTATGGTGTGGATCTTGAGAAACGTCAGTTAAGACTGGCTCTCGATGAAGACGCCTATTTTGCAAAGCCCGGCAACATGGTCTTGACAAAAGAGCAGAAGATCTTAAGAGATCAGCTGGAAAATGCCGCGACAAAATTGGATGCCGCATGTAAAGTGAGCTGGATCCCTAGCTTCACGTATCTTAGAGCTGCTACAGAACTGCTGGAAAAAGCTGAAGCAATGAAGGATATTGTTATGAAACGCGAGAAAGATCTGGTCTTAACAGTTCAAATACTAGGTCTCAGATATGGAGAAATTTCCGCTGAAGTGTTAAGAACACCATATATCGATTATAGAGTACTCGATATTGATATCGTCGATTGCGAGGAGCTGCCCGAGCAAGAGGAACCTAGCAAGACCAACGAAAAATTTGACTGGATGCCAGCTCCAAGCGCACCTAAGAAGAGACTGTCCCTGAAACGTCAAAATGCTATGGTCGAAAACAATGACTCGAATGTTAGAAGAAGACTGAAGTTCAGTCCCGAGGCTATAGAAAAAGTCCGCAAAAATGAAAAGAAGGCTGCCAAACCAGCTAAAGACAAACAGGTTATCGCGCAGGCAGGAACTGGTGCAGAAATGCAGGAATCTCAGATCTGGGGAGACAT
>CAMYNE010000313.1 GCA_947259675.1 uncultured Pirellulaceae bacterium | reverse complement strand
AAATGCCGCGGAGTTGCGAAGCGATTCCTCGACACATTCACGCAAGTTTCAACCACCTGCGGAGGACAACTAATGTTTCTTACTTCTTCAGCATGGTTTTTGTTACTGCTTGTGTTGATGCCGATGATCATCTGGCAACTCTTTCGCAAACGCCGAACGGCCGCGATTATATTCAGTTCGACGCAAAATGCCGCCGAACTTCCTCCGAGTTGGCGGCAACGGTTGCGGTGGCTTCCGCCAACACTTGGCGTACTGGCAATCGCTTTGATGATCATTGCGCTTGCCCGACCTCAGGAAGGCCGCAAGCAAACTATTTCTGACGCCGAAGGGATTGCGATCGAACTGGTCGTTGACCGTAGCGGTAGTATGCAAGCGATGGACTTCGAATTGGAAGGAGAAGCAGTCGATCGTTTAACGGCAATCAAAGACGTTGCCGGCAAGTTTATCAACGGCGGAGAAAACCTCGACGGCCGATACAGCGACTTGATCGGACTACTGACATTTGCCGGTTTTGCCGATAGCTTGACGCCACCGACGCTCGATCACACCTATTTAACGGCTCAACTTGAGAATGCAGAAATTGCAACCGATCGCAGTGAAGACGGTACCGCGATCGGAGACGCAATTGGATTGGCTATCGAAAAACTATCGAATCTCGATAAGGGTTCGACCAAAGGTGAAGCGAATGAAACCAAACAGCGGCAGGTGAAAAGCAAAGTCGTGATCCTCTTAACCGACGGCGAAAACAATGCAGGTGAACTTGACCCATTGCCGGCTGCCGAATTGGCTAAAGCGATGGGGATCAAGATCTACACTATTGGTGTCGGCACGAAAGGGCAAGCCCCGGTACCTGTGCTCGATCCGTTCACCAATCGCCGGGTGTTGCGGATGATGCAAGTGAATATCGATGAAGACACGTTGAAAAAAGTCGCCGAGGAAACGGGTGGTCAATATTTTCGTGCGACCGATACCCAGTCGCTGGCAAATATCTATGGCGAAATCGATCAGCTTGAAAAGTCCTATGTCGAGGCCAGGCACTTTGTCGACTATCGCGAACTCGCGATCGAACCGGTTCACTTCGGATGGATCACGATTCCGCCATTGGTGTTGCTGGCGCTTTTCTGTCTGGTAGCACAAGTCTTGCTGCGTAACACCGTGTTACGCCAAGCTGCGGCTTAACGACCAACTAGAAAAAAATCGGAAATAATCATGGATATTCAATTCGGCAACTTACAACAACTCTCCTGGCTTTGGTTGGTATTGCTCGTTGGTATCGTGCTCGTCGCGGCAATGATGGTTCGGCGCCGTGCGATCAAACAATTCGCGACCATTAACCTGATGCCGCAGTTGTTTCCAAATAGCCTTTCTCGTCGACTGGTTCTCAAGTCTTTGGTGACGGTCGCGGCGATGAGTTTGTTGGTGATTGCGTTAGTTGATGCTCGATGGGGAAAAACGTGGCGTGAGGTTCCACAAAAAGGGATCGAAGTCGTGTTTGCACTCGACGTCTCACGCAGCATGTTGGCCGAAGACGTTTCGCCAAATCGACTGGAACGAGCCAAACAACAAATCAAAGATATGGTAGATGAAATGGCCGGCGACCGTGTTGGACTAGTTGTGTTTGCCGGTGATGCCAAACAACAAGTCCCGCTCACCAAACATCATCATGATTTCAAAAACGTGTTGGACGAAGTCGGCACCTTCAACGTTGATCGAGGCGGTTCGCAGCTGGGTGACGCCATCCAGCTGGCCGCCGATTGTTTCCTCGACAAAACAAACGATCACAAAGCAATTGTTGTTTTTACCGATGGTGAAGATCAGGAAAGTGATCCGGTGGCGGTTGCCAGAAACGTATATGGCGAAAAAGGAATTCGAATTTTTACGGTGGGCCTTGGTGACCGACAACAGGGAGCCCGCGTCCCCGCCAATGGACGATCCTCCAGTGGGCAGTTCCTGGAATACAACGGGCAACAAGTCTGGTCCAAATTGAACAGTTCGATTTTGGAGCAAGTCGCTTTGGAGTCCGATGGTGCTTACGTTCCCGCGGAGACTAAGCACGTGGATATGGCAGACGTATATCACCAGTACGTTGCCAATGTCGAACAACAGGATTTCGAAACCGCGCGCATTAATGGCTACATTCCGCGTTACCAGATTTTCGTTGGAATCGCCTTGGGACTTGTCTTGCTGGAGATGTTCTGGCCACAACGAACCGCAAGGAATCGAAATAACGATTCGCTTCCCTTCTTTTTCGCGGGATGGATCAATCGCAAGTCAAAAAATCGAAATTCACAACCCAATTACAAAACCAATTCTCCAGAAAACGACAAGCAGCAGAGGACTGCGGCATGAACGTAACTCGAATCATGATCAGCGCGTTAACCATCGCAACGCTAATGACGATCTGTGGCAACATGGCCTGGGCAGATGAACCGGCCTTGAAGATCAATTCGGCTAATCAGGCTTTCGTAGACGGAAAGATCGACGAAGCCTTGGCTCAATACGGGACTGCCGAGCAATTGATGCCTGGTAGCCCACTGCTGGCTTACAACAAGGGCGTCGCCCTTTATCGAAAGGGACAACTTGATCAAGCTCGCCACTCGTTCACCGGGGCTCTGGACACCGACAATCCGGAATTGGCTGCCAAAGCCAGTTTCAATCTTGGTAACTGTCATTATGCAGATGCCGTACAACAGCCGGAATCAGAACGCGGTGCCGCGATCGAGTCTTTGCAGACGGCGATTGCCCATTATCGAAGCGCACTACAGTCCAATTCGGACGATACCGATGCCAGAGCCAACATCGAACTTGCCCAAAAACTGATGCGCAAGTTGCAAAAAGAGGAACAGCAACAACAGCAGGAGCAACAACAAGAGCAACAACAGCAAGAGCAACAGCAAAACGGCGATCAAGATTCACAGAACCAGGATTCAAAACCATCCGACTCACAAGATGGGAAATCAGACGATAAAGAATCAGACGACAAACAATCGGAAGGCTCAAAATCGGACGAAGACCAATCAGACGAAAACCAGTCGGATCAACAATCTTCCAGCCAGGACGAGTCTCAACAGGAAGAGTCAGATGAATCCAAATCCGACAAGTCAAAATCCGACGAACCGAATGATCAAAAAACCCAATCGGACAACCAGAATTCCAGCGATTCCGAATCGGACGAATCCAACAACGAGCCACAGGAACAGCAAAATCCTTCCGGCTCAGAAAACGAAGACCAACCGCAAGAACCGCAGCAACAGGCTGACGGACAACCGCCTCAACCGCAGCCCGGTAAAGAGCCACAGGAAATGCAGCCAGAACAGAAGCCAGTCCAGGACATGCAACCTGGAAGCGCTGGTGAGCAAGATCAGCAAGGCGACGGAAAACAGATGCCCGGTTATGCGGTCAGCCAACAAGCTGCACAAGGCGAAAACATCGATCAAGAAGAGGCGATGAAAATGCTACAAGCCATCCGTGATCGAGACTTGAAGCGACGAATGCAAAAACTCAATGAGACACGTCGACGTCATCGTCCTGTCGATCGCGACTGGTAAGTCGAAAAGGAAAAGGTAATCAAATGAACCAGCAAAATAAATTCTTTGGAATCTTGACGATCACTTTGGCTTTCGCCTGCCTCGCTGCGGCGCCGTCACAGGCCCGGTCCGACGTACGCATGCAGCTATCCTCGCAGGAGACGTTCGTCGGAATGCCGGTGACGCTTTTCATCCAAATTGAAAATGCTGAATCGACAAGCCCGCCAGCATTTCAAGAGATTGATGGCTTGGACATTCGGACAGATGGCGTACCAAGACGCAGTTCACGCGTCTCGATCATTAACGGGCGACGCACGGAAAGCAGTTCGGTTACCTACAGTTATCAATTCACCCCTCGCCGCGAGGGAACTTTTGAGATTCCATCTATCACCGTCGAAACTTCTGACGGTACCCGTCGAACTCGACCCGTTCGGATTTCAGCAACGACCAGTGAAACGGGCGATTTGATGTTCGCCGAAGTCGCTGGACAGAAAGAAAAATTGTACGTTGGTCAGCCGATTGATCTAACTTTGCGAATCTGGTTGAAGTCGTATCGCGATCAAAAACATAACGTCACGATTTCCGCCTCCGACATGTGGCGCATGATTGCCAAGCAAACTCAGTGGGGCGCGTTTGGAGAGACGCTGGAAAAAATGGCGTCCGAGGGCAAATCGAATCGTGGCCGTGAAGTGCTCCGTAAAGACGAGAACGGGATCGAACGAAGCTACTACCTTTACGAGGTAGAGGCGACCTATTCTCCGAAAAGTGCGGGTCAAAT
>CAMYNE010000312.1 GCA_947259675.1 uncultured Pirellulaceae bacterium | reverse complement strand
TCTCCTCATCCAAAAATACAACTCAAGCCTTGCCCGTGCATACCCCGCAAACTTTGCCATTTTTTTTTTACATAAACGACTGTGGTCGGTTCTTAGGGAGCGCTGAATTACACTAAGTGGCGCGGCACAGAGGTCATCGTTTTACCGTTGACATATTGTAACTCAGTTCGGTTTTTTCAACAAAATCATACTGTCTCGTTCCACCAGGCCAAGATCGGATGACTCGACGAGCCAACCGCAATTTCGGGCAAGCTGAGTCATTTCATGCTGTGAGTTTCGAGGCCACCAGATTTCATCGTCGTGGAGACTTTTGAAATCGGCAGGCACTCCGCCTCGAGCCCAACCGTAGTCAGACAGCTTCTCCCAGTCGGCGTATTGATGACAGGCGTACGATCCAGGCTTTAGCTTGAGTAAAGCATTGGTGAGGATGGTTGCAATATTGTCTTGATTGTTGTGGCACAACACGCCCATCGACCAGAAAAAATCAATCGATTCGTCGGCGATGCAGTCAAACGAGTTGTCAGAAACTTGATGGCACACGAGTTGCCCCTGATGTTTTTCGGGCTTGAGCCACTCGGTTACGTCCTGAAAGTCGACCGTCAAAAGACGGCCGTTTGGGATGTGCTTCAAGATCGCTCGACTCCAGGAACCATTACCTGGTCCCAGTTCGAGAACGACGGAGTCTGGATTCAGAAAGGGCCGGACCGAGTTTTGAAAGACCCTTCGGTATGACCCACCAATCTTTTTTTCCTCGGAACGACGAATTCGATTCGGGAGCAGGCCCAAGATGTTTCCACTGTTGTAACCGTAATCAAATTCCTTCTTGAGCCACGAAATCGTCGGCATATCCTTTACCCCTGTATTTCGCTAATTGAGTTGTTGACGGCCAATGAGTCTATCAAAACGCCCCGATGTGAGAAAAGATCAATCGTGACGGTGAAACAAACGCATTGACGGCAAAAAATCAAGTTCCGAAATTCCAACGCGATCAGTAGCGTTAAAGGCCGTATGACTGTCCAATGAGAAAACGAAAACCGGGTCAGTCATTCTGGAGCCGGTTCAAACGTGTTCGTAGTTCCGCCGTTAGGCGGATTCGTTGGCGTTTTCCGCCAAAAAAGAAAAAAGCGTCTAAAGGCGGGACTACAAACTGCAGTTACCCGTTTTGAAACCGTTTCTGGCGACTGATGACTTTTCGCCAGTTTTCTGCTCGCTTTGGATACTAATCATTTAAAGTAAATGACCACTCATCAACGTCATAAACCGCTGACACGATTGGAACGTCCGAGAGAGTTGGTGCTTGCTTGCCCGCAGTTCAAAAGCGCCGTTAATCTATCGCGGATTGTACGATTAGCTGGGTGCACGGCCGTCGATCGATTGATTGTGTGTGGACAAACGAAGATCGATTCAAGAATCGCGCGAGACGGGATTGAACACGTTAAAATTGAACGCCGAAATTCACTCCCGCCTGTGCTAAGAAAGCTCGCCCAAGCGGGTTATCAGATCGTTGGATTAGAACAGACCGACAATTCGCATTCGATTTTCGAATTCCAATTCAAACGCGAGACGGTGTTAGTGATCGGGCACGAAAGGCAGGGAATCTCCGACGATCAATTGGCTCTGTTGGATGAATGTATCGAGATTCCGGTGTATGGAATGCCTTATAGTTACAACGTGGTGACGGCGACCACGATGGCAGTGTACGAATATTGCAGACAGTTTCCGCTTGGCTGA
The DNA here is from genome assembly GCA_947259675.1 of uncultured Pirellulaceae bacterium. GTDB lineage: Bacteria > Planctomycetota > Planctomycetia > Pirellulales > Pirellulaceae > Mariniblastus. The sequence goes on along the minus strand of CAMYNE010000312.1, from coordinate 2,581 downwards.
GCTCGGCGTTCGTCGAAATAGTCGACCGATTTGAAGTAGGCTGAGCACTTCTGGGCGTCTATTGTAGGGCAGCAGTACCAACTTTTAGCAAAGGGACGACTCGCTGAATTGTGCGAGTTGCCAAAATGGCTCGGTTTTCAAGCAGATTTGGCTATAAACGAGCTAATTCTTATTTGCTGGTCGATAACGTCCGCGTAAAATATCTGGGAATTGCGGCAACGAATGACGCAACACTTCGGTCGCTGCTGCAAAAGCCTCTCTTCCGTATTCCGTCCCACAGGATTCAATCCGTGGAAAACACACAGGTTGGCCCCTTTTTGATTCTAAAGCGGCTTGGCACGAACCGACGCCAAAAGGTTTTTCATGCGCGGCAAATCGAACAGGAACGCGATGTTGCCCTGAAATTCATCTCTCTTCCACCCAATGTTGACTGGGTGAAAGCGCTTGACAAGATCAACCGCGAAGTCGAAGTTCTGAAACAGCTTAAACATGAAAATCTGGTTCGAGTCTATGGAGCAGGCGCCGCGGACGAGCAGATTTTTTTTGCTAATGAACTTATCGACGGTGAATCACTTGCCTCGATATTATCGCGGCGCGGCAAACTGGCTCCTGATTTGGCCGTCGAATATGGCCGACAGATTAGTCACCTGCTCGAATACCTTCATCAAAACGAAATTATTCACAGCAAGCTAACTCCAGACAAAATCATCATTACCAAAGATCATCAGGTCAAAGTCGCCGATCTGCGATTGAACCGGTCAAAACGCCGGCGCTGGGATTCAACTCGACGGCGCGAACTCGACATCGCCGCCTATATGGCACCCGAACAATTTACCGATGGTGCGAGTCATAAGTCAGATTTTTATGCCCTCGGTGTCATTCTGTTCGAGATGTTGACCGGCAAGCTCCCTTACCCTCCCGACACGATGGGTCGAATGACGCGAAACAAAATGAATGCGCCGGTCCCCTCCGTAGCGACTCACGTGATGAATTGCCCGATTTGGCTTGATCAAATCGTCACACAGATGTTGCAACCAAATCCACGCAAACGCCCCCATACGGCGCGCGCGATATCCTTCGCGTTTGATGAGATCAAAAACATCGATCAAACCCAAAAGGCTGCGGTTGCTCAAGTAAGTGGCAAGTTCAATCCGCTTAATGCGGGAAAAGATAAGACAGAAGCCAACCGATTGTTGGGCAAAAAACCGGAAAAAAAAGTATCGGACGTGCCGTTTTATCAGGGTATTCCATTTTTGATCGGATGCCTGGTATTGATTGCCATGGTCATAGGTTATGCGTTGCTTCCGGCCAGTACCGAAAAGCTATTTGCGCAAGGCGAAGCACTTATGGAGTCCGAAAGCGCAAGCGATTGGCGGTATGCACGCGGCTTATTTGAAAAAGTGATGGATCGAAACGACAATCCAGAACTCACGGCGAAAGCCGAGGAACTGTATTATGAGACGCGACGTCGTACGCTTATCCAACAGGCTGAAGGCGGCGTGTTCCTGTTGTCGCAACAGCCAAATGCCCGGAAGTTTGGCGAAGCTGTCCGACACCAAATGAACGGACATGAACAGGAAGCCGCACGCTTGTTTCAGAAATTGGTGGACACGATTTCTCCCACAGGAGAAGAGCGGTATATCCTGACGGCAGCCAGAGAGAGATTGGCCTTGATCGAATCCGCCGAAGCTGATTTACCGACGGAGCCCGACGAATTAGTGGCGTTGATTAACGCACACGCCCAGCCAACCACCGAAGCCGAGCTTATCGCATCGCAACGCATGTTATCAAGGATTATCCTGGAATTCGCCGGTGAGGACGGTTACGAACAGGTCGTCGATTTATCCAAACGCAAATTGGCCGCCGTAAAAGAGCGAATCGCAAACGCAGATTTTTCGACATCAATTCCCACACCTAATCTGACGGATGATGCGGATGCAGAAGATTCTGAGGAATCAAAATCACCTGTTGATGCGAATGAAGTTGATTCTTCCGAAGATCGGTGACACTGGCTCATTGCCGCGTCGTTCTACTTAGGTCGAATATATGATCGGGCTATTCATACCGTTGTTGAATGGCTGATGTTTGCATGAGGCTGGAAATGGGGCGTTTCTCAGGATTGTATCGAATGAGGTATGATTTCGCCCTCGACCTTGGCCTCCTCTCTGAGGGACACCAATCAACTCTTTGCAAAACTCTTGGCCTGCCTGTTTACCGGCCTCGTAAAATATTCTATCTGCGGATTCAGCATCGAATTCCTTTATAAGCACATCCCTGAGGGTAAACTGCATCAGTCGGTAAACACTCACATCCATGGTATTACCGAGGTTGGGACGGCCTTCCCCGATATTTCCAATCATGCTCCAGTCGAATTGTAGCTCTTCTCTTTCTTCCTTAAACATCTTCTGTCCTCCTTGTAATGGGTTAAATGTCCATCAACAAAATTCCCAATTATTTGCAGATACTCTGGCAATGGGTCTGAATTTTTCGGTATTTATTAAACTCATAAGTTTGATTTGAAGGATTCGCAAAAAGTCAGAACTTCGATTTTTGTTCATTGTAACACATTGAAATTACACGC
>CAMYNE010000311.1 GCA_947259675.1 uncultured Pirellulaceae bacterium | reverse complement strand
GAAGGGGCGTCCAGACGTTCAGTTTGAGCCTGAACTCGCATCCGGAACAGATTCTGCTGAGCCTCTTTGGTCAGCGCCTCCATCTGCTCGTTGCTCATTTCACGCAGTTCTTTGATCGTCGCCATCGCATAACCTCAAAATATCATTTGTCGGACTGAAAGTCCGACCGCAAACTCACCACTTATTACATGGACCGACGGTGGACCATGCGAACTTTGAAAGGCATCTTGTGAGCCAAACGCGCGAAACAGATTTTCGCTTGCGCCTCCGTCACCCCGGACAACTCATAGAGAATCGTTCCCGGACGAATCGTGGCGACCCACCACTCCGGTTCACCTTTACCTTTTCCCATCCTCGTTTCCAACGGAGTCGACGTGATCGACCGATGCGGGAATACGCGGATGTACAATTTACCTTCACCCCGGATGTATTGCTGAGCAGCAATCCGTCCAGCTTCAATCGTTTGCGCTTTGAGCCAACCTGGCTCAAGCGACTGCAGTCCAAAGTCACCAAAGACAACCTTGTTGCCTCGCGTGGCCTTACCTTTTATATGACCTCTTTGGACTTTTCGATGCTTGACCCTTTTTGGCATCAGCGCCATCGATCTCTTCTCCGTAATTACCTTTGTTAATCCAAACCTGTACTCCGATGTGACCTTGGGCGGTCTTGGCTTCCGTGAAGCCGTAGTTGATGTTCGCCCGAATAGTACTCAGCGGAATTGATCCGGAGATTTGTTTCTCACGACGAGCCATTTCGGCACCACCCAGTCGGCCAGCCAACTGGATTTTGATGCCTTTCGCCCCCGCATCCATTGTTTCTTCCATCGCTTTTTTCATCGTGCGGCGGAAACTGGAACGCTTGGACAATTGTTCTGCAATCTTTTCGGCGACCAGTTGCCCTTGCAATTCGGGTCGACCGACTTCTTCTACTTTCAAATTGATCTTCCGCCCGACTAGATTCTGCAATTCGTCTTGCAGGTTCTCGATTTCCTTACCCTTTTTGCCGATGATCAAACCGGGACGAGCCACAAACAACACCACTTTGACCTCGTCACGTGTTCGCTCGATTTCAATTCGATCGATTCCGGCGGCTTTGTAGTTGGCTGGATGCTTCGCCATAAACTCGCGAATTTTCTTGTCTTCAACCAACAGCGAAGCAAATTCGCTTTTCGACGCGTACCAGCGGCTTTTCCAGCCTTCCATCACGCCGACGCGAAAACCAATTGGATTTACTTTTTGACCCATGAATCAACCTTCAATGTTTTGTCTAGCCTTGTGTTTCTTTTGCGAACCGGTGTTAAATCTCGTCGATCTCAACACTTATGTGGGACGTCCGTTTTTTGATCATGAACGACATCCCACGAGCCCGAGGTCGAATCCGCTTGAACATCGGCCCACCATCCACCCGGGCGTCGGTGATGAACAAACTGTGTTCATCCACAATTCGTCCCGGGTTCTGATCGGGATCTTGAGCGTTGGCCAACGCGGTTCGGATGACCTTCTCCAGCATTCGAGCACCACGCTGGGGCTGAAAACGAAGAATATCGAGCGCTTCGTCGACAAACTTCCCACGGACCATGTCAGCCAGAGGCCTCACTTTTCGTGCGCTGATTCGAGCGTATCGGTGTGTTGAATGAAAAGACATTTGATTAACTGCGTTGAATTTTTTCGTTTATGATTTGATTGCCGGACTATCCCCGGCACGTTGCTGCTATTTCCTGCCCGAGTGACCCTTAAACGTTCTTGTCGGTGCAAATTCGCCCAACTTATGTCCCACCATGTCATCGGTGATCTGCACTTTCATGTGCTGACGACCGTTGTGGACCATAAAGGTGAAGCCAATGAACTCTGGGACGACCGTACAGGCTCGTGCCCAAGTCTTAATTGGCTCTCGACTACCGGCGTCTGCCGCTTTCTGCACTTTGAGAAAAAGCTTTTCGTCGACAAACGGGCCTTTTTTTTGTGATCTACTCATATTGATTGAAACTAATGAATGGGTTGTTATTTAACTCTCAACTGACCGTAACGTCTCGACCGCCGCCGCCGAACAATCGCAGCGTTTGAGGCTTTCTTTCGCTGACGTGTTGAACCCCCCTTCGCCGGGACCCCCGAAGGACTGACCGGATGACGTCCACCTTTGGTTCGGCCCTCGCCGCCGCCGTGCGGGTGGTCAACCGGGTTCATGGCCGTACCACGAACATGTGGACGACGTCCCAGCCAACGGCTTCGACCGGCCTTCCCCAGCACCACGCTACTATGTGAGTCGTTGCCCACTTTGCCGATCGTCGCTCGGCAAGCCGCGGGGATACGTCGGATCTCACCGCTCGGTAATGAAATTTGAGCCCAATCTGCATCACGAGCCATTAACGTCGCACTTGTTCCGGCACTGCGACACAGAACTGCCCCCTGACCGGGTCGCAATTCAATATTGTGAATCACGGTCGCCAACGGAATATTCCTCAGAGGCAGACAATTGCCGACTGCGGGAGGGGCATCGGGACCACTTTCAACAACTGCGCCTTTTGCGAGTTTTTCGGGCGCAATAATGTACCGCTTCTCGCCGTCGGAGTAGTAAAGCAGTGCAATCCTGGCACTTCGGTTCGGATCATACTGAATCGAATGCACCGTTGCTTTGACACCGTCTTTAGCGCGTCGAAAATCAATCACCCGATACATCCGCTTGTGTCCGCCACCCCGGTGCCGACAAGTAATCTTGCCTTGATTGTTCCGGCCACCTTTCTTTCGAAGCGGGCGCAACAGACTTTTTTCAGGCTTCGCGCCTTTAGTCAGCTCTTTAAAGTCGCTGACGCTCGCGTCGCGGCGGCCTGCAGAAGTCGGTTTGTATTTTCTAATTCCCATTATTTGTTTCCAACTTTCGCAAATGAATTCTCACGAATCCAACTACAAGTTTCGCAAGTGCGATCCCTAGTTGACTGTTGCTTTCTTAGAAGAAGTCGATTTTGTCATCACCCTTGAGTTTCACAACCGCTTTTTTCCAGGACTTGGTTTTTCCATAGGTAAATTTGTACCGGCGAGGTTTTCCTTTTCGGGTTTGAGTCGCAACCTTGTCGACCGAAACTTCAAACAACGTTTCGATCGCGTTTTTGATCTCGGTTTTCGTCGCTTCAGGATTTACCTGAAAGGTGTACTGGTTAAAACTGTTTGCCTGAAACACACCCTTCTCCGTCACCATTGGCTTTTGAATCACCTGGTGCGGCTCTAACGTCAAACCACGCCGGCGCGGTGCAGCGACCTTGCCTTTTTCGTGTTTTTTCGCGTAAATGTTTCTTTTTGCCGTTGCTTTGGGCATGTCAAACTCCAACTATTTATTTCTTGGCAGCCGCAGCAGCCTTTTCTTTCATTTGATCGATCGCCTCACGAGAGATCACCAGACGATCCGGACGCAAGATTTCCAACGCGTTCAAATCTTCGACGTTCGAAACCTTGACGCCCTGAATGTTTCGCGCGCTTTTGTATATCGCTGGTTCATATCCCGCCGTTGCAATCAAAGCACTCTTACCGGCAAGGCCCATCCCATTCAGCATCCCGGCCATCTCTTTTGTCTTAGGCTCATCAAAACTCAAGCCCTCCACAACGACCACTTGCTCATCCTGAATCTTGCCGGCCATGGCCATTCGCGTCGCCAGTCGAACCGCTTTCCGCGGAAGACGATACGAATAATCACGCGGACGAATTGCGAACGCTTGACCACCGCCGCGACGAATATTTGAACGACGCGAACCCGCTCGAGCGTTACCGGTACCTTTTTGGCGATACAACTTCTTGGTTGAACCCGCAACTTCTGAACGACTTTTGGTCTTGTGCGTTCCTTGCCGTGCACTGGCCTGATACATCACCACGACGTCGTGCAACAATTGCTTGTTGACCGTGGGCGCAAAATCCGCCGGATCAACATCGTAATTGCCGACCTTTTTTCCAGTTTTGTCGTAAACAGGCAGACTAGCCATGATTAACCCACTTATATTTTCAATACCGCAAACGCGGCAACCTAACCAACTTTATTCGTTTCTTTGATCACCAGGTAACCGCCACATTTGTTGACAGCACGCAGGCTTACATAGAAGATTTTGAAGCTTACACTGATGGTGCTGATCCTGTTGATTGGCAGGACACTGCAGCCAACAACAGCATGGCGGAGAACGACAGCCTGTTTGAGGTCTTTGATCTTGACGGCGAGAAGGCGTATGGCACCGATTCCACCCAGACCAACATTCATTCTCACTACGTGGGTGCCGGCAGCGACAGCCTAACCGAGTACGAATACACCGGGCGGATGATGATAACAAATGCTAAAGGCGGCATC
>CAMYNE010000310.1 GCA_947259675.1 uncultured Pirellulaceae bacterium | reverse complement strand
GGTTGTCTCGCATCTGTGCTTCCATGGGCGCATATCCGTAGGACGTCCAAAGTATGTGGTAGTAACACATTGCAAATTCGCTGAACGACGTGATACACATCTTCTCCTTCTTCGACCGATCCCCCTCCCGCTCGATCCGCCTGATCCAGTCTTCTGTAGATTTGGTCTCCAGTATGACGATGATGAGGATAGGTACCATCCACGGCGCGAAGGGCACCCGGCGGAAACGATGTGGTAATAACGTGGAAGTAAATGCCCATGATTGTTCCTTTCAACTGCATTGATTCTGGATGAACGGACAAGAATCCGTGCGAATCCGCGCTAAAGGCGGGTCCAACTCGCGTTGTCTTATAACGTGCGAAGTTGCAAAACACATGCCACTGGGGAAACTGGCTTGTTCTTAAATCACTAACTGCCCGAGCGCGCGATCCGGCACCCATGTGTGCCTATTAGCACAGCCGCGGGTCAATCGAAAACGCTCCTCTCGAGAAAATGATCTTACGGTCGCCAGTTTGCCTTTGCGTTTCGTCGCTTGTGAAGAATTTGTCATTTAATTTGACGAGCCTTCGCGGGTCGAATACCGTTGGTATGTCAGTTGCTCCCTCGAGAGAACTCATTCTAAAATGATGAACAGCGGAAACGCGGCAGTTGCGTTGAGTTTTCAAGCAAATCTCAGAACTGTACGATTCCAATTTGTGACGATGAACATGCCCTTGGGAGAAAAAAATGAATCGAAATCAAGAACATGTCCCAACACGACGGAGATTTATCAAAACCAGCGTGGGAGTCTTGGGCGCCCTATCGGCTGGTCGTTTGCTGGCGTTCGAGGACAGGCCTAACTTCGACAGGTGTCCCGAATGCAGTGCAATTTCCGATTACAAACTGCCGCAAACAACGCAACTATCCGCGTCTGTGGATCAGTTTGATGTCGGCGGTGGGCAATTGTCTTGGGGATATGCGTACAACGAGAGTTTTCCTGGTCCCGTTCTCGAAGCCTATCGCGGAAGCAATGTCCGCATCCGTTTTCAGAACTTTCTCGATGATCACACAACTGTTCATTGGCATGGTATGGTGGTTCCCCACGCCGTCGATGGTCACCCCCTCAACGTGGTTTTGCCCGGTGAAGATTTCATCTATCATTTTCCGATCGTTCAGCGCGCGTGCTTGAACTGGTACCACCCGCATCCACATGAAATGACGGGTGAACAAGTCAATTTGGGTCTGGCTGGTCCGTTTATTATTCGAGACGAAGAAGAATCAATGCTGGAGTTGCCCGTCGGATCCTATGAAGTGCCGTTGATTATCCGCGATGCAAAATTCGACAGCCAGGGAAATCTGAGATACAGCGCGGGTGCCTCGGGCTTTTTTGGTGACGTCCCCCTGGCCAACGGAAAACAAAATGCGGCATTGTCGATCGATACGGAGGTTTATCGTTTTCGCATTCTCAATGGTTGCAACGCGCGTGTTTGGCGGTTGGCGCTGAGCAACGGCGCCGCTTTTACGCTGATTGGCAACGATGGTGGATTATTGGAGTTCCCCGTCGATCTGACTGAAATTGAATTTGGTCCCGGTGAGCGACTGGATTTGTTGGTTGACTTTCGTAACGCTTCGGTGGGAAATCAGTTTCGATTCGTGGACTTGGACGAGAATTGGGATCTGATTGAGTTTACCGTTACCAATTCCGTGCAACCCGTATTTTCGGTTCCTGGCCCGACCGACCGACTGTCTGTGATCAGTCCCTTAGTCAATCCGGTTAGAACGCGGGAGTTTACCTTTGAAGGCCATAGCCGAATTAACGGCTTGGAATACGATATGAACCGCATAGATTTCGAGGTTCCGTTCGCGGAAACTGAGTTGTGGCGATTCATTACGGGCGGCAATGGTCCGCATCCCGTGCACGTACACGGGGCATCATTCCAGGTCCTCTCTAGAAGCGGCGGGCGAAATATGCTGTTTCCATGGGAATCGGGTTGGAAGGATACCGTGTTGGTGGGAGATGGCGAGACAGTCGAAGTGTTGACTCGATTTGATGTTTATGACGATCAAGTTTATTTAATGCACTGCCATCTACTTGAACACGAAGATAACGGCATGATGACGAATTTCCGCGTACTTCCCCGTTGAGGCACAGGAAAGACAGCAGCAGCGACAAAATATGTGCGATCTTCCACAAGGCATGGTTCATTCCATGTCTTTTTCTTATGACCATGTGTCCGGTGACTTGGGAGATTCTCGGAAAGCCCAGTTTTCGAATTGCCCGATTAATTACGGCTTTTTTTAGCAATTGAATACATTTTGCCCCGTGTTGGCTTTTAACAACTCAAAGCAAAAAATTGAAAGTGCACTTACATTTAGATGTAAGCCAATCTATACTTGACAGTCTTATGACCAAGTGAATGCCTTTTCTCTCTCCAGCTCGAAAATGTCGTAAGCACTTCCAAATAGAGAAAAGAAAACATGCATTCATTCAGTGCTATGTGATCAAGGTCAGATAGCAAAGACGACGGCCCAGTGATTTCTGAGGCAAGCTGATATCAAGGTCGATTAAGTCGTCTCGTCAGGGTGAAAAATTCGCGCTTGGAGTGCGATTCGCGTTAAACCCACGTTGCGGAACAAGATGAGAGGTAAACAAAACATGAAGTCTGTCGCTGCGCTTTTTTCTCTCCTGTTACTGGTTGCTACGGGATTTTTCGTATTCGCTTCTGGATTGGGATGGTTCGGGTCGGGTGAATATTCGAATGCCGCCGCATCCCAAAATTTCGCTGGCTACCAGGAATTCATTAATTTGACGTCCCCTGATTTGGCCGTGGTGGATGAAGCGATTAGCAACATCGATGTCGGCTGGCATCCCGGCGCTCCCGTAATGTTGCTGGAGTCGGCTCGTTTCAGTGCCACCATGCCAGCTTTCGAGCGAATTTTCGGTTTGCTTGAGCAAAAAACGCATCAGACCCTTGGTTGCCAATTCGATGAGTGGTACGAGTGGATATGGCGACAGCAATACGGTCCGCACCCCGAGTACGCGAAGTTCAAAGGCACTCTGTACTCAAGAGTTGATCCACAATTCGTTGAGTATTTTGAAAATGCGAACAGGACAACAATTCGACTCGACGAAATTCAATGGGGAGGAGTCATCCGTGACGGCATACCGCCGCTCGAAAACCCAGGAATGATTCCTGTAAAGAAAGCGACCTACTTGGATGATTCCAACGTTGTTTTTGGAGTCGTGGTTAACGGCGATGCTCGCTGTTATCCGAAACGCGTGCTCGCTTGGCATGAAATGTTTAAGGACACGATCGGGGGCGAACCTGTGTGTGGCGCCTACTGAACGCTTTGCGGAGCTCTGATCGTGTATCAGACAGAATCTCAAGGCCGCCATCACGAATTGGGCACAAGCGGATTTCTTTATCGTTCCAACAAATTGATGTACGACCACGCGACCAAATCATTTTGGTCGACGATGCAAGGCGAGCCGGTCGTTGGCTCGCTCGCCGATGAAGATATCAAGCTGAAGCGACATCCTGTGGTTACCACAACGTGGGGTGAATGGAAACGTCGACATCCCGACACCACCGTATTGTCGATCTTGACCGGACACAATCGAGATTATGGCGAAGGCATTGCTTATGGAAAATACTTTGCTAATCAAAAGCTGATGTTTGCGGTTCCGGCAATCGATGACCGATTACAGAACAAAGATGAAGTTGTTGCGCTGCGAAATGGTGACGAACAACTTGCGGTATCTACTGACTATCTTGCCCAACATCCAGTTTTTCAGGACTCAGTCGGTGAACAGGCTTTCGTGATTCTCACCGATTCAACCGGCGCCAATCGCGTCTACGAATCGGGCAACGAATCGTGGGCGACATGGGATGGAAAGGAGACCGCCGTGGACGGCGAGAATCGCAAATGGACCGTCACGGAGGACACCCTAACGGATTCGAGCGGACAGGAATTAAGACGCTTACCCGCTCATCGAGCATTTTGGTTCGGCTGGTATTCGCAGTTTCCCGAAACTCGTCTGGTTAAATAAATGAATTCCTGCTCTTGATAATTGAAAAGCCGAGCGAGCTGTATGGAGCTTTCGCCTTCGTTTTGTTCCGTTGTAAATGTAACTGCCATCCTGAAGCGCAGCGTCCAGTAGATCAAAAGGACGGCCGCTGTCTATGATTCAGTCTCTTGTAACAACCCACTTGCTGTGAGTCATTCGTCTACAAAGAACATCTCAATTGGAGCGCGAGCCCTTGTGTTGCGACGGATAACTCGACCGAGCGTCACACGATCCAAACGGATGATTCGCCGAACGAAGTTAGAGTCCAAGTCTGG
>CAMYNE010000309.1 GCA_947259675.1 uncultured Pirellulaceae bacterium | reverse complement strand
GGGGCCCTTCGAGTACTAATCCGTCGGCCACGACGATGGCTTGTTGCAGTCGTGAGCCAATGACTTTGACGCGATACAATTTTTCTCCCTGTGGCAGCTCCTCTAGCCGATGACCGGTTAGTTGCAGACCTTCTGCGTCGACAACCGCTTGTCGTGACGGCGATCCGACCACAAAGATACGATAGGTGTCCTGGCCTTGTGGCATCATGTCAAGCTGATGGCCAACAACTTTGAGTGGTTTATCGCCCACATTCTGAGTCACGATTTCTTCGACGAAGACGTTTCCCTCGATTTTGACTTGTCGAATTTCCGATCCAGATTCCTGACTACTGAGTTGAGCATCGATTTTGTCGCCATCCACCCGGAATTTGCGTTCCCGGATGACCGGAGCAGCAAACCCGGCGAGCTTCACTTGGGCATCGCGATTTGTCGGTGCGGTCATTTCAGTTTTCGGCGTCGCAAATGAATCCTGGTAGACCGGACGGCGTACTTGAACCTGATTTGACACGAACAACGTCGCGCCGGCGAAGGGAGTTTGCGAAAGGGTGTCGGGATGCGGCCAGGTCGCGGTCAATTGTCGCGCGGTGCCCGCGAGTTTTGGCGAGTCGATCTTCACATCGTCATACGCCAGGAGTTTTGCGGGTTTATAGTCCCGTTTTGTGATTTGCCGGGAAGCATCCTGGGGCACGTTGGTCTTCGAAACTGGCCACAACCAGAACCTTAGATGATTCGCATCAATTCGCGTGTCCTGATTGATTGCAACTTTCGAGCCGCCATCCAGCTGAATCAGTTTGGCTCCGCTTGTTTCATCGCCAACGGTTAGCTTGTCTTTCCAGGACGCCCGGAATTCACCGCGTTCCCTCGTTGCTTTTCGCAACATGCTTCCGGGTCCCCAGGCAATGAGCGGGCCGATCGACTTGTCCTTGGGAATTGTGTATTGAAATCGTTTTGATTCGAAATGGTATTGTTCATTGACAATCGTTACACTTCCCGTTTCACTGCGCGCGAAAATCTGGTTTTTCTCTAAATCGTAATCAAGTTGGTCACCAGAAATTCGAGTGGATCGCGAATGGGAGTTGATGATCGCCGGAGTGCCAATTGCTGTGATGTGTTTTAATTGCAATCCTGAACCGGCGTCCTTCATCGGATTGATCTTTGTCTGTTTATCGCCTTTGAGGAATAGCGTAAGTTGTTCGCAATTCAAATTATCGCCAAATTGATCGATTTGTTTCACGACAACCTGATCGCGCAAGACAATTGTCTTGTTGATGATGTCGTACACAAACGGGCCATTACAAAAAATATCCAACGGCGACTTGTTGCCGGCCAGCAGCCCATTGGGAGTTGTCGTTGATTTGGCGTCTGGCGATGGGCTACGTTGTTTCGGTTCGATTCGCATCTGTTCCAGAAATGCCAATTCAATTCTTCGAATCCCGTCAACTTGAGAAAAATCGGCCGTTACTGGATTCACGGGACCAGCGTGCGCCATTTCAATCAATAGATTTCGCCCCTTGCCATTATTCGGACCGAACTGAAAGTCAACTTGTTCAAGCGCATAAATGTTCTGTTTTTCGATCTGCACGTTGCGAGTGATGATGCGCATCGAGTCGTCTTTTTCTGACGAAGATGGGAGACGATAGATTAAGACTTCGCCGGAAAGCGTGGCCCGCTCCATCCGCCCCGAGCCTTGAGATTGATCGGAACTGCCGAATGTAAAAGGCCGATCAAATTTGATTTTCGCTTCATCCAGACATCTCAACACCGTTGGCTGAGCCTCGGGTTCCGTCTGTTGTGCGTCCGTTTTACCGTCCATGATCAACGTAAATGGAAAGACGATTAGCGTCCCGTCTGGTTCAGTACGGTAATCCTGGAACAGTATTTTCCCCTGGGCCGTTTGAAGCATATTCGACGATCCCAGCTCCCAGTCGTCATCTGTGAACAACCGTTTGTATTGCTGTTTGCGATCAACGCTCGATTGCGCGTCAACGACGGGAGTCGATTGACGTCGCTTAACCAAGTTGGGAGGACCTTCGATCGCGGGCACCGCGTATCGCGCGTAGATCGAATAGGCAAGGATGGTCATTGCCAAACAAATCAGATATTGCGCAATTGGGTTGATCCGTTTTGGCAAGTGAATTCCTTTTCCGTTTGCCGCAGGAGATAAGCACGTAGTCAGGTATTGGTATAGCTACCAAATACTTCGTTCCATCGGTTCTGGCTTTTCAAAATGGTTTCAATCAATTCGCGAATTGCTCCCTTTCCACCAGTTGCTTTCGTTACTATCTGAGCCACGCTGCGAACTTCCGCGACGCCGTCGGCGACGGAAGCCGCTAACCCAACCTGATTCAACAAACTAATGTCAGTCAAGTCGTCGCCGACGTAGCAGACTGCACTCTGATCCAATCCCAGTTCGTTGAGGATTTGTGCGGCGACCGTCAACTTGTCGGATGACCCTTGCCGAACAATTTCCACATTCAACTCGGAAGCACGAAGCTTGACAACGTGTGACGAGCGAGCGGTGATGATGCCAAAACGATGTCCCGCACGTTGCCAGAGCCTAATCCCCAACCCGTCGCGGACGTGAAATGTCTTTGTTTCTATCCCCTGGTTGTTGTACGTGATGCTGCCATCTGTCAAAACGCCATCGACGTCGGAAAGAATGAGCTTTATCGCCTGCATTCTCTGTTCGAGCTTCATTTACGTCCGTTTAAGTGAAAGGTTCAGACACTGGACAGGGATTTTAGAAGGACCAACAATTGATGACAACGTGAAGCGGGCGACAGCATTTGTTGCTAGCGATACTCGTTGCCGGAGGAATGTCTCCGTCATTGGAAGAAGATGCCAGGTAAAGCGCCCAGTTGAACCCGATAAACAAAAGGCAAACGCTGAGTCCTTGAAGACAGCATTCAAAAAATGGGCAGAGCACAGCAGTGTAAGGCCCACGGCTCACACTTTCTCGATACAGAACCAGAAATTGATCGATGCGTCGGCTATGTTAACGAAGCCCAAGATCGCAACGGATGGTTGGAAGCCGAGCTAAATTCTAAAAGTTTTTCCATTTTCTCTGGCACTTTTTTCACGCTCTCGTCGCACTGAATACAGCGGACCCTACATGGTGGTTCCCGGATGGACAAACGATTACAGCCCTGTTAGCGGAAACGGGACGCGGAGGACGCGGATTTTCCACAAGGAATAGGAAGATGGTAGGATGCGGACCTTGAATCGACGGGTGCGTTAGACTTTGAAAACGGAGACCGTATTCCGGGGTACTACCATTGCCATGTGTTGCTTTCACCTGCTTCTTGAAAGGAGCTCGCCATGATCGCTCGGTCGCTGTGCTTGCTGATTGGGACGCTTTGTTTGCCATCGCTGACTCAAGCCGAGAACACTTATTTCGTCGGATCAATCCTCGACTTGGAATTCGTCGAAGGTCGCCTGCCGGCCGAATCGGAGTCCCGCCCAGACACGCGCTTCATCGTCCGAGGAAACGCCATGTTTCCGTATGCGGCGGTCCAGGGCGCCGAGGTCTATGTGACCAGTTCGAACCGTAATACATGGCAGGGATTTCGCGATGCGCAGATCGCAATTCGGTCGGACGGCGACAAAGACTTGGAAGGAACGCTGTTCTGGCCGGACAACAACGGCGAGAAAATGATTCAGCTCAGATTCCGCGTCGACCTATCGCAGGCTTCGTCTACCAGTCGCGACCGCTTTCTGGGGGAGAAGCTCAAGCACTACGAGCGTTTGCTACAAGTGGATTGTCCCGGTTCGGCATGGTTTCGGTATCAAGTCCGGGCAATCCAGCGCGAGTTGGGTCTCACGCCCGCGAACAACAACAATCGACGCCGACAGTTTTTCGGGAGTCGTGGCAATTCGCTCGAAGACACTTTTGCCCTTCTTTCGGGCGGCCGCGCTTTGAGCGAAAACCTTCAATTGGATCGAGTACTGCCCACGACGCAAGGCGCGGAGGAAACCGTGGCGCTGAAGTCGATTCGTGGTGTCAACGTGCGCGAGTACGAGTGGGAGCCGTTGGTGAAGGGACTGGACCCGCCAACTGACCCGTTGGCCAAGCTGATCCCGGACGACCAGCACGTGTTGTTCTTTTCGAGATTCGAAGACATGGTTTCGTTGGCCCGCAATGCCACCAAGCACGGCGTGCCGATTTTCAATTTGGCTGAACCGCGTGCCGAAGATGCGATGACCCAGGCAAGATACGAACGACAGTTGGGATTGTCGCTTGATCGCGTCGCGCAGCTGTTGGGAAAAACGGTCATCGACAGTGTAGCAGTCACCGGTAGCGATCCCTACTTTCGCACCGGCACCGATCTCGCAGTGCTGCTGGAAGCC
>CAMYNE010000308.1 GCA_947259675.1 uncultured Pirellulaceae bacterium | reverse complement strand
CTTGAGGAAAAACGGGGTGATGATCGGAGTCAGGAAGTTGTCGACCTGTACTGGTTGTTGCTCAACAGTGCTGAATTCAGATGGAATCACTAGTTGGACAGCGCCAGTTTGTTGACTTGAGCCTGCGTTTTAGGGACGCGGGAAAATAAAATCGGGTTTTGCGTAGCCATAATTTAGCTCCCCTCTCCCCGAAAATTCGGACGGAAGCGTTCTGCCATTTGATCCAACTCACTCCGAATTTTTGGGGAGAGGGGCTGGGGGTGAGGGGAAATGAGGAAGGTGAAAACGGATAAATTGGGCCAGTGTTTATTGCAAGAATGTTTCATGCCAAGCGCCAAGTTGATACAAGTTCGGAGGTTGAATACTTTAGCTCCTCACCCCCCAACCCCCTTCTATGGGTTCCGGTTTGGCAAGGGGTGTAAAAGTTCATTTTTTGTATTTTCAGTGTTTTCTCTTTTGTCGATCGCGAGTTCGTCCGTCGGCAGTTCTAAGTGTTGATTCGATTTTAAGGTTCCATGATGATTCCGGCATCCCGCTATTATCGCCGCCATACGGTCGGCTACCTTCTATCCGTTTCAGCTCGGGGCTGACAACCTAATGCTGCATTCGCTCAAAGCCGCAGCAGCGAGATCCGACGGTGGGAGACCAATCTCTCCAACGAATGCAATTGCACCCTGGGGTTGTACGGTTCCCACCACCGGAAGTTCTCGTGGACCGTTATCGATCGATTCAATCTTCAGTTCTGGTGACGACGCTCCTTGCTCGATAAATAATGTTATTGAAAGTTGATTTTTGTTGTGTTTGGTTCGTCCCGTTACGCCACCGTACTCAAACGCTCGCTCGCAGAACCGCGGCCATGTTTGAGCGACGTCATGTAGGGAAACTTGCGTTCGCTCTTGAGCTTCGCGCCCGGCGGGATTTCTCCGTGTTTGACGTACTTGCCCAACGCCACCAAAAGCTTGCGAGCCAACGCTACGATGCCAATCTTGCGATTGCGTTTGGTGCCATCGTCGAAACGTTGTCGGTACCACGTCGAAAGATCGCTGTCGGATTGGTGCGTCAACCAGCCCCAGGCAATCTCAATCATCAACGCCCGAAGTTCACCACGCCCCGACTTGCTGATACCCTGTTCCCGTTCTGCGTCGCCGCTGGCATGAGGAGTTGGCACCAAGCCCACCAAGGCAGCAAGTTGCCGACGATTGGCAATGTCACGCCATGAAAATACTTCGGTCGAAAGCGTCCACGAGGTCACAGGGCCGATGCCGCAAAGTTGACTGAGGTGTTCGGCAATGACCGCTTGACGAGTAGACTGTTTTTCGGACTGTTCAATTTCATTGGCCGCTTGTCGAATCATGTTGGCTTGTTGCATCTGCATGCATCGAATTTGTTCCGTCGCCAACACCAAACGCTCGAACTCTCGAATCAGTCGCGTCTTGAGATTGAGCCCCAACGGCTTGCCCTCGGTGGTCTTCATCTCTTCAAGCCGCTCAAGAAACTTTCGGTTGATCTGGACGTCGGTGATGCCTTGCGTGACCAATAGGCCCTTGATGCGACAGGTGTGTGACGTTCGCTCTTTCTTGACTATTCCCATCTCACGATTGAGATGGCGCGCGTCTTCGGCATCGGTGTCGGGAATGCGAATCATGCGACACGCAAAACGATCTCCGGCCTTGAATCGCATCAACGCCGAGACGATCATTCCTGCGTCGATGCGATCGGTTTTGGCACGACGTTTCTTCCGGTTCACCTGAATCGAAGCCGGTTCGACGATATGACTTTCGATATCCATCGAGACCAGGCAGCGATGAATCCAAAACCCGTCGCGGCCTGCTTCATAACAGCTGACTACCTGAGCATCATCAGGAAGTCCAAAAATCCGTTTGGCTGAGTCAATTTCAGCAACCAGGCTCTCAAAGTCACCAGCAACAATTGAACGAACGCGAGCACGCCGGCCAAGTTGATCGGCAAAGCCAAGCTTCCAAGTTGATGCAGAAAGTTCAAGCGACATGTGCAGGACAACCGTGGATGTGTTAAAGTTAGATTGCGAGTTCGTAGTCATGCTCAGCTCCTGATTTTGAGTAAGAAACAAACCAGAAGTATGCAGGCTACGAGCTCGCTTTTCCATAGCATCTCTCCTCGTGAATTCGGAGAAAGTTGGATTCGAATAGAAAGTGGGCGCGTCCGAATTCACGAGGAGAGCTGTCATGTGGGTTAGTTAATTTTATCAGTTCTTGAAGTCGGCGCGAACGTTTTGCGCGACTGCGTATTGCAGTTTTTTTGCGGATTGATTTCTCGGAATTAAGTGGCTTTGAGGCGTTGGCTGTCCCTGACGAACATCTGAGTTGTTCTCGCCAACCTGGTATAAACGAGCCTCGAATCGTCGCTCAGCAAGCAAGCTGAAAGAAAACTCAAGGTCCCATGCTGTCTTATCCGGCGTTCAACTCTCGTCAGAGCGCCATACTCTCGATTACGACCTTTGCGGCTTGATCCGAAAACCAAGCACCCGGCCATGGGGGCGACGACGTTGTTAGAGCCAACCGCTTCAAGCAACTTGAAACCTTGAGCGATTATGATTCTACGCTGTCATCGTCTTCTCCTCCAATGCCTAATTTTGCCAGTACGGCCACTAACAAGCTTCCCAGCGACGCGGGATTGGCTCGGCGCGAGCGTTTACTTTTTTCGTGGGCTCGTTGCAACGGCTTGGCTTCATCGGTCCAGGCTGACTGGGGAACTTGCTTGGCCGCGAGATCGAGATCGCGGACGATCAAGTGCGGGGGCACCCCATGGCCTTGCAGGAACACCATCAGCTTTTCTAACACGTAACCTCTGCTCAGTTGGCTGGGGTGAGAGAAAAGTTTTTTGCCAGAGATCATCTGAAAAACAACGCGCGTCATACGGTTGGCAATTCGGCAGCGAATGTCCCGAGGGTCGTGGCCTTGCGTTCGCCAGTTGGCCGATTTGAGTTGCCAGTATTGGTTGCACTTGATCATGTTGTCTGCCACCAGCATCCAGGCGGCTCGCAATCGACCGTTGCGAAAGCGCGACAATTTGCCGCCACGATCGACACCCTCACTTTGGTAGCGCGAGGGAAACAAGCCGGCCCGACCGCTGATCGCTTTGGCCGAGGCGTAGTTTTCAATCGGCCCCAGTTCGCCCGCAAGCTCGGCGGCACTGACAACATTGATGCCAGGGTGTGAGAGCAACAAGATGTACGGCGTTTGCACCAAAACGTTGGCGATTTTGATCTCCAGCTCGGTGATTTGCGACTTTTTGGAAGTCCAGTCGTCAATCAATGATTGCCAAACGAGCGTATGAGTTGGAGCCATCGCGTCGTGCGATGCCGCGTCGGCGGCCCAGAGGATAACTCGTTCAACGGCGGGTTTGCGGAACTTAATGCCGGCGTCGATAAACCATTGGCAGACGCCTTCAAAGCCGGCTTGTACCAACTGGTGCGCGGTGCCGCCTCGGGCAGCCAAGGCTTTGAGCAGCGGGATCGGAGTTGTTTGTTGCCAGAGCTTGTCGCCTTCGAAGAGATCGCAGAATCCAGGCAGGCATTGCTGCAGGTGGTGTCGGATTTGGCTTTGAAGTTTTGATTTTTTCTGGACCAAATCACGACGATGACGGCACAAAATTTGAAGCTCGCTATAAATCGCAGGCACTTCTTTTTGGATCAACCCAAAGCCGTTGACCGCTGCGCGAAAGATTGCAGCCAAGTCGTTGTCATCGGTTTTGACATCGCCATGCTGTGCCAGACGATAGTGGCTTGAGGCAAAGGGATGAACCAAACGGGTTTCAAAACCAGCTTTCTTCATGGCGCGAAAAACTGGCTTGTGATAAGTGCCTGTCATCTCCACGCAGACCACGATGTCCTTGAGTTGATGACGCTCGATCGCTGAACGAATGCTTGAGACCATGAGCTTGAAGTTGGTCGCTCGGTGTTCCACTTCGGTGGGTGGAATCAGTACGTTGCCGAAGAAGTCCGCCAACAGCCATTTAGATCTGGCTTTGCCGCAGTCGATTGACACGACTCCAAAATGCTGGGGGCCGACTTCTTGAACGCGTGGTTGAATAATGCCGCTTGGCTTGCCCAGAACGGCTTGAGAAAATTTGGCGCTTCGCTTGGCTCTGCCGCGTTTGCGCTTTAAAGTAGCAGTGGACATCTTTCTGTCTCCTAAGGATGAAACGTTTTCATAAACATTCACCACAGAAACAGCTGGTGCGATTTTTTCTTTTTTTTTAAAAGAGGGGCGACTTACCAGGGGGAGCAAATAGTATTTTGACAATATGCATTTTGAGAAACACCGAAGTTATTTCTCCCCTGATCCTAAGTTCTAGTTTTGCACTTATTTGAGCATTGATATGGCGTAAAAAAAGCGACAACCGTAAAAGAAATTG
>CAMYNE010000307.1:4437-7605 GCA_947259675.1 uncultured Pirellulaceae bacterium | reverse complement strand
TCCCTTACCTGCCAATTTTTACCACCGGTTACCACAGAATCCCAAAGATAACCACTTGGCCAGATCCGTCAATGCGGTTCAAATCCTACAAAAACCGATGAAAAAGCCGCTTTTATCAAGTTTTCCAAGGAATTATCGACTCGGAAATTTACCCAAAACATCAAGAAATTTTTGACTACTGGCAAAATCGAGACGGCAGATCCTGAATGTTGCAAAGCCAGTCCGGCTTTGATAGTCGACTCTTAGCCGAAAGATGTTGAAAAGCCGTTTTGGCATGTAAATTGAAGACGCTCGGGCTCTTTTGTTTGACCTGCAGCGTCACAGGATTTTGCATCAACAGTGGTAACCCGACGCGTGAGTTTTGATGTTGCGCGTTTTGGAAACCCCGACGCGTCGGGTTACCTATGGTTTCAAAACGACTTATGGCATTACATGCAAATGCCGGTCATCGCCGAGTGTGGCCTACTCGGATGTAACAAAACAACGTACAAAGCTCCTGCCAATTTTCAGGACAAACAAGTTGATGTCACACAACAAACCGGCGGAATCCGAGTTAGAGTTTGCAGACCACTACGACTTCGATCTACCGAAGGAGTTGATTGCTCAGCATCCCGTGCGTAACCGAGAAGATGCGCGATTATTATCTGTCATTCGGTCAACCAATAGCATTGAACATTTTCACGTCCGAGACCTTCCAGAGCTGCTGGTCCCAGGCGATTGTCTGGTTCTTAACAACACCAAAGTCATTCCGGCCAAACTGGTTGGATATCGCACCCAGACCGGTGGTCGCTGGGCAGGACTTTTTCTGGAAGCCGACGGGCAAGGCAACTGGAAAATGTTATGCAAAACTCGTGGTCGAATCAAAGAGGGAGAATCCGTAACGCTCCAGGATTGCAACGGAGTCGAAAGGACGACCCTAACTTTGCTGACGAGGCTGGATGGCGGCGAGTGGGTTGGGAGACCAGAAATGGAAGGCACTACCGATGAAATCCTTGATCTCGTCGGTCGTGTCCCACTCCCGCATTACATCCGCGACGGAAACATGGTTGATTCTGATCGTGCAGATTACCAGACAGTATACGCCAAAGAACTTGGAGCGGTCGCTGCGCCTACGGCTGGGCTGCATTTCACCAAGTCACTGGTTCGCAAGTTGATTGACGACGGGATCAATCTCGCACAAGTTACGCTTCACGTCGGGATTGGAACATTTCGCCCAATGACTACTGAGCTCCTCGGCGACCACGAAATGCACAGCGAGTGGGGCTCCATTTCGGAAGCGTCCGCAAAACTGATTAACAAGTCACGCGCAGCGGGCGGTCGAATTATTGCAGTGGGTACCACCTCCGTTCGAGTCTTGGAAACGGCGGGCAGTCAGGGCACCATTGAACCCTGGAGCGGCGATACGAGTTTGTTCATCAAGCCGCCCTACGATTTCAAGATTGTCGACGGATTGTTAACGAATTTTCATTTGCCGCGTAGCACCCTGCTGGTTTTGGTTCGTACCTTCGGCGGCGATGAGCTGATGCAAAGAGTCTACTGCGAAGCGATTGAGGAAAAATATCGTTTTTTCAGCTATGGCGACGCGATGCTGATTCTGTAGCGGCGGCACGGCCTCACTAGAGCATTTCCAAAGCTATTGTTCAGTGGCTGGGACATCCAGCCCCAGTACTGCGGCTGGAAGCCACAGCCACGCTTGCGAATACCAATTCTGAAAGTGCTCTAGAGCATTTCCAAAATTGATTTGCACTTGTGTCATCCTGAACCGAGGCACGAGGTGAAGGATCTCCGTCAACCAGCGAGAGATTCTTCAGTCGCAAGCTCCCTCAGAATGACAGAGGCTGAAACCAATTTTTGAAATGCTGTAGAAGCTCCACGTTTACGCGGCAGGAGCCTCCCCTCGATCTAAGTTTGTCGCCGTCGCCAATAATGGATGGTGGCGAATGTGCGCAAATCTCAATGAGTTGCACCGGAAGTCTTTAACCCGCCTCGAAAACCAAACTTGCAATTTGGCCAGTCGACGAGATCGAAATCTTGATCGCCGAATTCCTTTCCACGCTTTCGTTTTGATTGGAAGCATTAACGGGACAGGCTGGATCGAGGTGGTCCAGGTTGAGTGTTGCCGGAACGATTTTGTCACGAGCCGATAGAATCATCGATACCAATTCGACTCCGGATCCTCCCGGGCCGAGTTCGCCAAAGTTGCCTTTGTTCGAACAGGTTAACGTATTCCCCAGAGCATCATGAATGCCTTGGGCTTCGATGCGATCATTTTGGACCCTTGCGTCGGCGTGCGCGTTGACGTGCCCAATTTTGGCTTTCATGTCACTGTGTTTCAACGCTGACTGGATGTTGACAGAGAGTGCTTCTTCGAATCGTGCGTTCGATCGGTCGCAGTGAGAACTGGAGGCTCCCAGCAATCGGCCGTATGGCGTTTTTCCTCTTTTTTCGGCGTGACTCAGGCTTTCTAGAATAACGGCTCCAGCACCTTCGCCAGCAACCAATCCGTCTCGATCGATATCAAAAGGGCGAGATGCTTTCTCAGGTTCAAGAATGCGATGGCTAAGTTCTTCACGTCCCCGATAGAGCATCGAAGTCAATGCCATCCGCGATCCAGTTCCGCCAGCGACGACCACATCGGCTGCGCCGCGTCGAATCAAGTCCGCGCCTTCGATAATGGCAAGAATACTCGAAGCCTCGCCCTGGCAAATTGAATTACTGGGGCCGCGAGCGTCCATTGAAATCGAAATATGTGACGCAACCATGTTGGGCAAGTATTTGAGCATCCATAGCGGTTGGATCTCCCGCATCGCAAACTCGCCCCAACGACTATGTTCGTAGTTCTTATCGACGATGCATTTTCGGAAAACGTCCGCGACCTCCGACGGGTCAGCGAAAAAAGTCTCCGTACCAAACAACGTAGCGAGGCGATCGGGATTGACTTCGAAATCATCGAGGCCCGCGTCGGTCGCGGCCATCGCAGCGGCGGAACATCCAAACTGAATCGGACGACACATGACTTTGATCGCCTTCCGCGGTTTGATGTATTTACGCGGATCAAAATCATCGACTGGAGCATAAATGCGCAGCGGCCAATCGGTATCTTCAAACCCTGGACGGACTTTGACACCGCTTTTACCCTCAATCAGGGATTGCCAGAATGCCTCGTCA
>CAMYNE010000307.1:0-4396 GCA_947259675.1 uncultured Pirellulaceae bacterium | reverse complement strand
AGTGACGACGACTACCGAGTTCGAACTCATGCAAGAAACAAATTATGGCGATACAATGGACTCTATTCCGACGTGGGCGTCGTCTTTTCAAACAAAGCATTATTAACCCTCGTAGTCGTAAATACGATAGGTCTTTTCCAGAATTGCGCCGCCTCGCTCCAAAGTCCCGCGTGACAACCGGTTGGATTCCAATACCCAGGAGAATTCCGCTTCTGTGATTCCCCAAGCCAGCACGTCGTCTAACATGTGTTCCACTAGCACCATTGACAAGCCCCACATTTGATACTTTGGTACAACATTTGTGCTAACTAGCCGTATTTTTTTGATCGTTTTGCGTTTAAACAACAGCTTTAGAAAGCCAAAGGGGAATAGCTTGCCATCAATTTCTTTGATCAACGGATTGTAGTCCAAGAGGCCAAACACGCATCCAACTGCCTTGCCTTCAACTTCCGCGATCGCCGTCATTTCCGGGATGATCAGATGTTTGAGTCCGGCAGCCATGTGTTTAATTTCGCCTTCCGAAAGCGGAACGAAGCCCCAGGTGCCGGGGAGCGCCTCGTTATAGATTTTGACGAAGTTCGTGACGTCTTCGTTGAAAGTCTTTTTTTCAATCCGCCGCGTATGGACGTTAAATCGCTTTTTTGCTTCCAGGGCGACAAACAACAATTTGGGGTCCAAGCCTGTCAGCATGTCTGCCTTGCCCCAAAAAGCAAACAAGTCTTGCGTCTTTTTGAAACCGTAACCTTCGATCAACTCGGCATAATACGGTTTATTGTACGTCATCATGAAAGTCGGCGGTTTGTCGAAACCGTCGATCAGCAACGAACACGTGTAATTCATTGATGGGTTCATGGGCCCGCGCATCATATGAATTTCACGCCTGGCAAACCATTCTTTGGCTGAATCGAAGAGAGCGTTGGAAACGGCTGCATCATTGACGGACTCGTAAAAACCAAACATCCCTCGTAGCTCGTCGTGGGTCTTGTTGTGGGCGTGATCAACGATCGCGGCGATCCGCCCGCAGACTTTTCCTCCTCTCAGTGCAAGAAAAGTCTGAATCTCGGCGGTTTCATAGAAGGGATGTTTTTTGTAATTCAGCAATTCCTTTTGATCCATGATCAGCGGAGGAACCCAGCTTTTGTCACCTTCGTATAATTCCCACGCAAAACGTATGAACTGTTTTTGCTGCTGTTTGGTGGTAACAGGTACGATTTTTACCGCATCGGTCATTTCATTTGCCGTATTGCATGATCAAAATCCTGGGTCACCACATTTGGCATAAATGCGGTTGGCCGCTATATTCCTCGGTTTGTCGCAAAAGTCAATTGGACTATGCGGTGATGCGTAACGATGTTCTTGTAAAAAACTTAAAATGAAAGTTCTTCTAACGGGCGCGACGGGCTTACTTGGAAATAATTTGTTGCGTGCTTTGCTGCATGATGGCCACGAAGTAAAGGTACTGGTGCGTCACAGTTCCGATCGGCGGCCAACGGATGGGTTGGAAGTTGAAAAAGCATATGCCGAACTGGCTGATTCATCTCAAATCGGCCTTGCGGTCGAGGGCGTGGATTTGCTGATTCACGCGGCGGCGATGATCCAGTTGGGATGGTCGCGACTGGAGCAGTCCTTGAAGGTCAACGCGGATGCGACAAAAGTGCTGGCGGAAGCCGCTCGCCGCCGCAGTATCCGGATGATTCATGTCAGCTCGGTTGATTGTCTGGCTGCCGGCACCCGAGATCATCCGAGCGACGAAAATTGCCTTAACCCGGCCAAGTCTCAATGTTCCTATGTCGTCAGCAAGCGGAAAGCCGAACAAGTCTTCCTTGAACAAGTTGGCCTGGGACTTGACGGCGTCATGGTAAATCCGGGGTTCATGATCGGACCCTATGACTGGAAACCCTCTTCAGGGGCAATGATGACGGAGCTCGCAAAACAACCTTTACTATTTTTCGCGCCGGGTGGTGGTTGTAGCATCGTTGACGTTCGAGACGTTGCTGAAGGAATTATTTCGGCTGTTCAACATGGACGATCGGGTGAACGCTACATTCTCGGTGGCCACAACATGGACTATCTCGAATTGTGGACGATGATGGCCAAAGTCATGAATCGCCGGCCGCCGAAAATGGCCTTGCCGAACTGGATGGCTGTCATGGCGGGCAGGGCAGGGGACCTGGCTGGCAAGTTCTTGAAAAATGAACCGCAAGTCAACAGCGCCGCAACCGCAATGGCGCAACTTTTTAATTACTACTCGAGTGACAAAGCTAAACGGGATCTGGGGTATAAAATCGGCTCGGTGGAAACCGCCTTGGTCGACGCCTGGAAGTGGCTAAAGGCGTACGGTTATGTTTGAGTCGTTTGCCCCAGCTTAATCATGCGATCGTACATCACCAGTGTGCCAGCTTGGGCCACATTGTAAGTTTCGATACGAATTGACGGCAGAGAGACAAACTACTGAGCCAATCGAACCGCAAGTAGATCACGAATTTCCTCAAGCGTTTCAATATGTTTTTTCGTCCAGAGCTCGGTCAGCTGTTCGTCATCGTCGCCCAAGCCAGCGGATTGCGATTGGCCAACTCGATTCATCAGCATTTCGCGGATGGATTTTGCATTATCGACACCCTCAATCAATCCGCAATGCGATGACATCGCTCCTTGCTCGGATTGACCACCACCAGCCGTTTCGATCCTCAGGTCGGCGATGTTAAACCAGCGCTGCAAAGGACCTTGTTTAATCGTCACGTTCTGAATGTTTTCATAAGTGATCGTTGTACCATGAATAATCCAAATCCCCCGGCGAATGCGGAGGCTGCGATCGCTCATGACATACCAGGTGGTGTCGTATCTTAGGTGGATTGCCAGGTAAGCAATAATATCGGGAACCACCGCAATCAAGAAAGCGAGCGGTGCCAGGATCATTCCGATGACGGGATTGAGAATGGTTATTACCAGCCAACCAACAAAGATCGCAACGTCGAAGATGGCTAGAAGAATCCAAAATTTGAACTTTAAATACTTCAGAAAACCTTCCGATGGCTGAAAGGCTTCCAATTCCTCGTTTTCTGAGGGAAGCGTCGGCGGTTGGTCGGGCACGCGAAACCAGCTGGTCAACACTCCCCACACTCCCTGGTAACACCACTTGGAAACTCGTTCAACCTGTGTATTCACGGTTTCGGTTCCCCCGGAGTCGAAGATTTTAGCAAGTCGCGAATCTCACCGAGCAGCTCCAAAGCACGATCGGTTTGCTGTGTTGGCTTCTCATTCAATTCATCTGGCACAGTCTCTCCACGAGCTCCACGCATTTGCGAGTACAGGTGATCACGAAGTTCTTCCGATTCGAGGATTCCTTCAATACTCATTTCCGGTCCGGAACTGCCGGATGCTGTTTGAATCGCGACGGTGGCTAAGCCCATCCAGCGTTGAATAATGTTTCGGGTCAGGTGAATATCCTGGATTCGTCGATAGGTCAGGTTAATTTCCTTGCGGAACAGGATACCCCATTTCATCGAAATACCCGTTTCGTCGAACCGGTATTCGAGCGTTTTATATTTGAAAAAAAGCGGCAAAAATGCGAAAGGAAACAAGGGTCCCGCCAAGATGGACATCCAGACATAGTACGTCAACAAAACCGGTTCCGGACGTGTGATGGATCGCGGGTCAAAACCAGCGCTGTTACCAGAGGATGAGTTCATAATTACGTCCGAAAGAGCGCAGTCTAAAGAGCGGCTCGTTAATCTTGAATTGACGGGTTTGTAGTCCCGCCTTCAGGCGGAATATCCGGCTAAAGCCGGGACTACGAACCAAGCAACCCTCCTAGGTCTGACCGTCCAAATAATTCATCGCGATTGCAAGTTGGGTTGAGCTTGAGATTAGCTGGTTGTTATCAGCGCGAGAAATTCGAGCTCGTTCGTAGCGGTCGTACAGGGCCATAAGTGCTTCGCGACAATTCTGATTGGCCAGTTCAAATGCCGATTCGATTTCACCGACATTTAGCTTGATCGTGCAATCTTGTTGAAGTTGTTCGGCAATCCTCAAGAAGGTTGTTCGTTGCGGGTCCAGGACTACAATCGTGGGCAGCCAATAACGAGGCCGGTGTACGGTCGCCAGCAGGCCAATCTTTCGTTGGCGGCAAACTTGGCTGATTAACCATCGGATGACTCTGGAAAGTCGTTCGACGCCGTCGATGATGATCAGCTTATCTTGATTCATGCGGGGCTGATTTGAGATTAAAGTCGAGTCGATGTCCCATCGTTGTAACGAATCGACTCGCACTGTCACTTGATTGATCCGCTGAAATCGCTGTTTCAACGCCGGTAATAAATCGTGAACGAGCGTCGATTTTCCACTTCCGTGTGGTCCAGCAATTTCTGCCTGCCAGCCGGATGCCCGCAACCTTTCC
>CAMYNE010000306.1 GCA_947259675.1 uncultured Pirellulaceae bacterium | reverse complement strand
AATTCAGTAGATTGAAAACTGGCGGTTTTGGAACCCGAATAACGTTCGATTTGAACTGCCAAACTGTTAACCGACGCCTCTCGGGCGTGTTAAGCCCCTGGCCAAAACCAGGGGCTTATTTTTTCTAGTGCGTGTCGCACGGACGTATAGCGGTCGTGGCGCTCTGATTGCCGGGCGAAACCGACGAAAAGACGCCAAACTTAAACCAAACGCGCTCTAATACGAAGTGAGGTCGAAAATAGTTTGCCATGGTACATCGCGTCTTCCGTTACGCTACCCATTCGCATCCTGGCTACCGCCGTCTTTGATCCGCCCGATTTGTAATTTTTTCGTGCCGACCGGGACAGATCCTCTTCCGAAGCTGAATTTGATTCAATCTTTGCCGGCAAATCTTCCAATTTGAAAGTCCGGAATACGCCGCCGATCTCAAAACCTCAAGAAAATCGAGTTTTGTTCGAGATTTCAATAGAGATCGGTGTCAAATCAGGGCCTCAGCATTCTAAACGCATCGAAATCTTGTGTTGACTGAAAACGGCATGTTAATTTTCGACCGTCGGACCTTCGACGGCAGGTTCGACGCCATCAAGAAAGCTGGCAAGCGAACGGCTGCGAAATGGTTGTTGTAGTTTGCGAACGGCTTTGGATTCGATTTGTCGAACGCGTTCGCGGGTGACCGAAAAGATCTTGCCGACTTCTTCCAGTGTGTAAGAGTAACCGTCCGCCAAACCGTAACGCAGCTTCAAAATCTCTCGTTCGCGATAATTCAAGTGCTCCATCGCTTCGTCGATTCTTGACTTCAAGGCGGCTTGATGAGTTTCGTAAAGCGGGTCATCGTCGCGGTGATCTTCAAGAAACTCGCCAAAGTAACTGTCATCGTGATCACCGACAGGTTGGTCCAGCGAAAGTGGCTGTCGAGCCATTTTCATGATGATCCGGGTGTCGTCGAGCGAAAGTTGAGCACGTTCGGCGGTTTCTTCGGCCGAAGGTTCGCGACCCAGATCTTGAACCAGCTCACGCATCACGTTGCGAACTTTGCTCATGGTGTCGATCATATGAACCGGAACTCGAATCGTACGACTTTGATCCGCGATAGCTCGGGTAATTGCCTGGCGAATCCACCACGTTGCATAGGTCGAGAACTTGTAACCTCGTTCGTGTTCGAATTTGTCGACGGCCCGCATCAGGCCCGTATTTCCTTCCTGGATCAGGTCCAGGAAACTCAAGCCGCGGTTGCGATACTTTTTCGCGATCGACACGACCAGTCGCAGGTTTCCTGCTGAGAGAACTCGCTTGTTCGCGTCTTGAATTTGTTGTAATCGGTTGGTCTTGGCGATGCGACGACGAAGGGTCGCAGGACTTTCGTAGGTTTGCATCATCAGGTAATGAAGTTCAGCACGGATTTCTTCAATAGATCTCACTCCATCGTAGTCACCGTTACGGACTTCATCTAAAAGCTGAACCAGTGATTGCATTCGGTCGTTAATTTCTTCCAGTTGTCGGTACAACGGCTGCAAGCGACTGAAACGCAAGTTCAGTTCTTCGACCAACATCACACATTTGTTGCGACGCAGCACAATCTGTCGCCAGACGTCACGACGTTGTTTGAGTGGGTTGTTGACGTTGATCGCGAACAGGAAATCAGATCGGTTGAGGTTCAATAAATGGTCGAGTGTTTTCAGGTTGGGCACCAACCGCAACATGATTCGTTTTTTCTCGGCTTTGTTTGTAACTGAAACTTCGATTGTGCGATCGAGTCGCAGTTGCCCCTCAAGAACTTTGCGGAGTGCATCGACGGCCCCGCGAAGCATAAAGTCGGTTGCCAGCATGTTGTTGCGAAAGGCAAAGCGCGAAGATTCGATTTCGATGGCTGCGTCGACTTCTTCTTGACGATTTAACAATGGAATTCGCCCCATCTGCATCAAATACATTCGTACAGGATCGTCGATGGCGTCAACAGCGACTTTTTTGTCGGCCCTTTCCGCATCTTTGAGCTCTTTCGTGATGACGTCCTGGTCTTCGATATCAACATTTGTTGTGTCGTCAAATTTTGGATCGAGAGTGCCGTTCTTTTTGCGCCGTGCCTTTGCCATGTCGTCCTCAGGTGAGATTGTGTTTCGAAGGTGTTCGCCGATGGCTTGATGGATGGAACTTACGCACCCTTGGTGCCAAACACGGTCGACATTTCCTGAAAACGGCTGGGGTTGAGAAAAAGCGGGCTTTTTGGGAAGTTTTGGGGACATGATCATTTGGTGGGGTTGCCGATGCGTTACAAAATGCAACATCGATGGTGCAAATCCGGTTCACGTTTAATAATCGCTACGTGGTCAAGTGAGGAGTCGCGAACGCGGTTGCGGGCAATTTTGGGTGTAAGATGAACCGAGAGTTCATTTTACATAGAGTCGGTTTCAAATTCCCCTGGGACTGTGGTCAGTGGAGGTTGAACTTTCGGCCTAACCGGCAATAGAATTGCGACAGAGAGACAGGCTTGCGGACGGTTCAAATCCCATTTGGCCCGTCGGGATCCTCTCAAACCATCAAATTACGGGCGTTGCGGATAAGAATGGCTGACGACTACTATCAAACTCTGAACGTATCCAAAAATGCGAGTCAGGAAGAAATCCAAAAGTCGTATCGACGACTCGCTCGTAAGTATCACCCTGACCTCCACGCAGACAAGGAAGAAAAAGAGCGAGAGGCCGCCAAGCAGCGGTTTCAAAAGATCCAACAAGCCTACGATGTACTGAGTGATACAGAAAAACGGCAGAGGTACGATCAGCTCGGACCCAACTTTGAGCAAATGCGTGGCGGTAGTCCATTTGGTGGGGCGGGCGGAGCCGAATTTGACTTTAGCCAGATGTTTGGCGGAGCCGCTGGTCCGGGCGGTGCATCCGCCGGTGGATTCGAAGAAATCCTGAGACAATTTGGAATGGGAGGGGGTGGCGCAAGTGGTCCTGCCCCTGGTCCGACGAAGGGTCCTGATGTTGAACAGAGAATTACCGTGCCATTCGCAATTGCGATTCTGGGGGGCGAACACCAGGTCAGTTATCAACGTCGAACGGGCAAAGTCCAAACCATTCGGGTTAAGATTCCCGCTGGAATTTCTGATGGAAAGAAAATTCGACTACGGGGACAAGGACACTCAGGGTTCGATGGCGGTCCGCGCGGCGATGTAATCATTCAAGTCAAGGTCGCAGCACACCCTAGCTACTCAAGAGCGGGGCTAAACCTGAACGTTACGGTTCCCATTACCATTGGTGAAGCAGCAAATGGTGCGAAAATAGATTTACCAACCCCTCACGGGACGATAACCGTCACGGTGCCACCGGGCACGTCCAGTGGTAAGTCTCTGCGACTGAAAGGGATGGGCATCAACACGAAGGATCAAAAAGGGGACCTCATCGCGCAATTGCAAATTGTTTTGCCCGACAATCTTTCCGAACAGGATTTGGAATTGATTAGAAAACTTGACGCGTCCTGGAACGGTTCAAGTCCTCGCAACGAATTGACATGGTAGCTGCTGAAAGCCACTGCGAATGGTCAAAAATGAATCATTCCCCAAATCCGTACGAGTTCGAACTCAACGGGAATTCGATAAAGTTTATGCCGCGGATTATTTTGCGGCTGACGATACGCTTGTAATTCGAGCGCGGCGCAATGATTTGGGACACTGTCGATTGGGGCTTTCAGTTGGTAAACGAGTTGGCAATGCGGTCGTTCGCAATGCCTGGAAGCGAAAAATCAGAGAGGCGTTTCGAAAGCAACAAGGAGATTTGCCCGACGGTTTGGACTTGGTTGCTCGACCTCGAAAAGGCGCGAGATGTGACTACGCCGAAATTGCCCGTTCTATCCGTCGACTGGCTGAGCGATTGGACCGCAAGATTCCGCAGTGATGGTTTTCGCTCTGCAGACGTGGGCGGGATGCGCTCATTCCGTAACGGGCGGATTTGTAAGGACGATCGCCACTCCCGGCTACGTCGCGTTTTCTGATTAGAGCCGAACTCACTTGCAACTGGGGCTGTCCGCAGCGGCGGATCGAGACAAAAAAAGGGACATGCTGCTTAATAAGCAGATGTCCCCGGAAGTCGTTTCTTGCATTCGCTAGAATGCTTTACGAAGGGTTACTTTCGTCGTCTGCGTACGGCAAACAATCCCAACAGTGCCAAAGCGCCAAAGCTTGATGGCTCTGGAACAGGCTTTGTGGTAATCGTAAATGCTAGACCTTGGCCGTCGTCGAAAATAGACCAGGTTGCGCCGAAGTCCTGTGAAAATGCGGTATTGAGAGCTCCTCCGACAGGATCGGAAGTGCCTGTTTCCCAAAACCAGTTGTCATTAGGTGCGCTATTAGTCGTATCGTTATAGATCTCCAACCAATAGGTACCCGGGTCCAAATCCAATTCAG
>CAMYNE010000305.1 GCA_947259675.1 uncultured Pirellulaceae bacterium | reverse complement strand
CCGCACTTGGTACATGCTTCGTTCGACGCGGCGCAACATGATTCCGAACCTTTCTCGAAGCCACAACCCTTGCAATAAACTACGTCTTTAGGAGCAACACCGGTGCAGCAAAGAAGGGTGCCCTTTTGCATCTCACACTTGTCGCACTTCTCGCCTTTACAGCACTCGGCGCACCCGGCGCAGCAGCCGCACTTACCGCACAAATCGGTTTCGAGGGAAACCTTGGTTTCAGTCACGTTGGCGCTAGCACCTTCTGTTTCGGCAGGCTGTTTCGTTTCGTCGTAACAACCAACCGTTACTACGGCCATCGCAGCGACGGCCAAAATACCCATTACGATTTTCATTTTTTTCTCCCGTTTTTTTGAGTGGTCGTTTAAGCTTGCGAGCCAATCCTGTTGAGGAGCTCGTCTGTATCTTGAATTTTACCGGACAAATGCTCAAAACAAGCGGAAAATTCAAGCAAAACTGAAAGGATGGCGTGCAAGCCAATATTGGCAAGCTTCGTTCGTATCGAGTCGAACAAATTGCCGCGTCGCGATCTGCCCCTCTGGGCATCAATCTTTGTCCCGCGGGTAGCCAATTCCATTGAGAATCACTCGGCCGGTTCGATCGTCGATTTTTTCGAATGCAACGGTTTGACCCGACGGTCGAGGGCGAAAAACGATCGTGGTGTTATCTCTTGTATTGGCAACTCGGTACTCGTTACCGCTTTGTCTCCATGGCAGCGAGCGAGTGCCGTCTTGGGGCGAAGAAACGCGAACAAAGCCCGTACGAGAAAATCGCGCGCCGAACCCTTGATCAAACACCCAGTCGGTGCCCCAAAAAGGAAGAAGCTCGTCAGGGACCAGTTGTAAATCAAGAACTGAGGGAATTCGTTCCAGTAACGAATCGATGTCGTCGATTCGGGTTTCAATTTTTTTCAAATCCAAACCGCTTTTTTTGTGTCGCGCAAGATCGTACCAATGACGAGCCCTGGCAAGGCAGCGAGCGTCCCGATACGTTTTTCGTTTTTCGCCAACTTGGAACCATGCTTCGGCGATGGGGAGCTCTTCGTCATTGTCGCCAGCGGCAAAACTACGTTCCAGCGTAGCAACGGTAACCAACGGAATTTTTTTTGACTTGGCCCAGTGATTTAGACCTTGTTCGAAGTTGTTCTCAACCAGACACAAGAAATTACCGAGTTCTTCATTAGCCTTTCCATCATCGGGATTAGACTTGATTACTGCCAGAGCTTTCTTGGATCGGGATTCCATTCGAACGATTTCCTTCGTCTCGTTTTTCAAGAACACCGAGTTGTTAATAATCGTGATGTCGCCGACTTTTTCAGCAACCGGAGTAGCCTTGTTGGCGAGAAAGAACGCGTCTTCGTACCGCGACTCACGTAACGCTCGGACCGCCAGCTGCCGATATGTCGAAGCGGCATCTTCTAACTGTTTTTGAGTCGACACTTTTTTGGTTGCGTTGATCATGAAAGATTTTGCCAGCTCCCAAAAGTCGATGTCAAATTCATCGTTAAGGAGATCGAGGGCCTTGACGCCGGTTTTTGTTTCGCCAGAGGATTCTGCAAGCGAAGCGGCTTCATCAAGTAACGCATATTTTTTTGCGGGCTCGTTTACGTCGGCTTTTGCGGATTTCTTTGTCATCTGTTGAATAGTCAACCGGCGTAATTTTGGCGAACTCGAGCGTTCAAATCCCTTCTCATATTGCTGTCTTACCCACCGTCTTGATTCAGCGATCTTGTCGGAATCCGGAATCGGTTTGCGAACCCTTGGACTGATAACGATTTCACTATTTCTGGGTGGATTCGTCTTCGGAACGAACGCGTTAGGATCAATCCCGGCGAATCCAACATTGGCGCTTCGGTTGGCTAATTGATTTTGTTGATGCACAAAATCCATCGCCAACAACCGATTTACCGTCTCTCGATCGTAAGAACCCTGTTTGCGAGCAAGCGCGACGACCAAATCTCGATCCAGGTCTTTGAAGTTGGTTGCAAAGAATTTCGATTCGCCGCGACCGTCGGCCAGTTTCACAATGACACCGTTTTTGCCCAGGTTTTCGCCCAGGTTTTCGCCCAGGTTTTCGACTCTGACCGGTGTGTCGCGAAACACAAGTTCATCGCCGAGTTTGAGGGTGGACGCAGCTGTATTAACGAACTGCCAAAATCGAGTTAGCTCCTCGACTTGTCTAGCCATATCAATTCTCGGATCCAACGCTCGTACTTGCAGTTTAACGAGTTGCCACTTCTCAAGTGCTTCATCAAATTCGCGTAATGCAATGGCGATCCGTGTTCGTTGCAGCAGACGATCAAGTTCGGCAGACGGGGAACTCAACTCCTCGGGCAAGGGTGGCCAGCGAGGTTGATCCCATGGCATGAGTTCACCAGTTGCGAGTGGGCCGATCGGATTTTCGGGAATTGCTTTTCCGTTCGGGCGGTCCTTCTTTGACGCTGTTTTTTTTCCGTCCGATTTTCTGTTAGCCGGATTATCAGCGAGCGGACGACTATTCTTATTGCGTTTGGCATTTGCAGCCGGTTGTTCCACCGGTTCGCTGGAGTTGTTTTTGCGCGGCGTTGATGTTGCGGATGGACGCGCGGGCTGATTGTTGGGTTCCAATTTGCTTATGGGTTCAATGACCTGACCTTCATTGTTTGAAACGAATTGTTGTAGCCAGCCCGACTGAATCAGCCAGCCCCCTACGACTACAGCCGCCAATCCGCCTCCGGCGATAGCAAACAGTTGAACCAGAACGCGGCTGCTCGGTTTTGACTTTTTCCGACTCCGAATCGTCGTCTCATGACTGGATGCATCAAGATCGGACGATTCAAACACTGGGAATTCAGCATCACCCATCGGCCCTGCGACCGGGGGTTTAATCTGTCGTTGGGCCGTCGGATCGTCGGTGGGTGAAAGTTGAGAGACCTCTTCAATTATTTGAGCTGACAGGGGTGCGGATCGAAGGGACTGATCGTATTCAGATCTTTTGGCATCGTTAAGCAGACATCGCCGGGCTTCCGCAAGTTCGTTTAGAATCGTTTGCGAAATCTCTCCGTGTTGGCCGATTTGAAACGTGCGAATATGAGCCATCTGTCGATCCGCAGCGATGGAAATGACTTCGGGATCACTCTCAAATGAATCTAACCCCAACAGTCGATAGTGGTTGGGTGGTCGTTGCGAGTCACGAATGCCAAGCCATTTGAGATAGGGGTCGAAATCGGACATAAAGACTGCATGCGCGAAACAGAGACGGAGCAAAAGTTCATTTTAGACGGCTACTCCGCAAAAGCAAAATCGCAGTTTCAGAGCCCTAATGACCGAAATTTGACATGTTCAATTGGATTTGATTAACTGATAATGTGTTGGACAGACCTCCAATTCAAAGGAAGGCTGAGATGAACGTCAAAACAATTCTTTTGATTGTTGTTAGCTGTTGCATTTGGCCTCTCGCGTTGAATGGTCAGGAATCAGAAAAACAGGTGCAGCCGAATACCGCCAATCCGTTTGCAATTATTTTCAACCGGATCGACGACCTCCAAAAAACGGTTTCGCGGGCTGCTAACTGGATTGCGAGGCAAAGTCATAAACAATCCTCTCGCCGCAAGCTAATATTTCCGGTTGGCCGGTATTGGGTGGACGAATACAGCCGACTGATCGATCGTGCCGACCAGGACATTGGTATGTGGGGTGTCGACGCACCGACTTCGACTCATGTTCCCATGTACGGAAGGCGCTAAAACGACGACCGGCACATGCAATTCCGATTCATCCTGGTTTTACTGTTTGTTCTCAACGGATTTAATTCGAATCTGACGGCCGACGAAGAGTTCCGCGAACGGGTTGCTCCGATTTTCGCATCGCATTGTGTGGATTGCCACAACAACTCGGAACCCAAAGGCGATTTTTCAGTCGAAGACGCCGCTTCGTTTTTTGAGGATGGGTATGTCGAAATAGGCGATCCAGCGTCAAGCCATCTGGTGGAACTGGTGACGGCCACCGCCAGCCGACCTCCACAGATGCCGAAGAACGGTCCGGCTTTGAGCAAATATCAAGTTGACCCGATCAAAAACTGGATCGACTCTGGTGCAAAGTGGCCAAATGGTTTTGTCGTAAAAAATATCAAACAGCTCGACTTTGATTGGTGGTCGCTAAAAGAAATCCGAACTCCCGCCGTTCCACAGTTTTCAGACGCCACATCGAAGAGCTGGATACGAAACTCACTCGATGCGTTCGTGTTGCGGAAGTTGCGCGAGAACCAGTTGTCGCCATCTCCTGTTGCCGGTCGTCGCGCGCTGATCCGGCGGCTCTCTTACGATTTGACCGGATTGCCTCCCTCGGCGGATGAGATTAAGGCCTTTGAAAACGATCCGAGACCAGACGCTTACGAGCGATTAGTCGATCGCTATC
>CAMYNE010000304.1 GCA_947259675.1 uncultured Pirellulaceae bacterium | reverse complement strand
TATAATCTCCGTATGGATGAAAAGCAGACGACTCAACCGAGAGGCGATGCCGAGGAAACGGAAGCTCCCGGTACTGAAACGGTCGACGAGTCTGCGCTCACCCCGTTTGAGCGGACTGCCGAAAAAGTGCGTGGCTTTCCGCAGAAGCCTGGCGTTTATCTGATGAAAGATTCCAAGGGTGTCGTCATTTATGTCGGCAAAGCGACGAATCTTCGCTCCCGAGCCAGCAGCTATTTTCTCAAGACGGCGCAGGAAGAAATTCGAACCGCCCACTGGGTCGTCGAAATAGCGGACGCCGACTTTATCGAGTCTGAGAGTGAAGTCGACGCGTTGTTGGTCGAGTCCAGGTTGATCAAGGACATTCAGCCGAAACACAACAAAATCCAAAAAGACGATAAATCATTTCCCTATCTTCAGATTACGACGCACGAAGATTTTCCCCGCGTGGAGGTGACTCGAGAACCACGCTCCTCGGGCGTCAAGCTTTATGGACCGTTTGCCAGCGCCGGTTCATTGCGAGGTGCGGTCCAATTGATGCAGCGGATATTCAAGTTCCGAACTTGTTCGCTTGACATCGAGGAAAACGAAGAACAATGGCGTTGGTTTCGTCCGTGCCTGTTAGCCAGTATCAAACAATGCACGGCTCCGTGTAATCTACGCGTTTCGAAGGAAGAATATCGCAAGGACATCAAACGATTTCAGATGTTCTTGAAAGGCAACAAGAAGAAATTGATCAAGCAGATGAAGGAGGAAATGCTCGCCGCGTCCAAAGAGATGGCGTTTGAAGTTGCTGCCAAACTTCGGGACGAAATCGAGTTGTTGGAATCGCTTGACCGTCGGGGAGAATTGGACAAGCATGCCCAACCCGAGGTCTTTTATATCGATCCCAAAAAGGGGCTTGCCGGTCTGAAAAAAGTTCTCAAGCTTTCAGATACTCCACGTACCATCGAGGGTGTCGATATCGCGCATCTCGGCGGTGGGGAAACCGTCGCCAGTCTCGTCAAGTTTATTGATGGGTTGCCGTTCAAGCCCGGTTATCGTCGATTCAAAATCAAGAACGTGAAAGGCGTTGATGACTTTCGAAGTATTCACGAGGTCGTCTCAAGAAGGTTCAAACGTCTGTACGACGAACAGGATGCTTTTCCAGACATCCTCTTGATTGATGGTGGCAAGGGCCAACTCAGCAGCGCGGTTGCCGCATTCGAAACTCTGGAAATTGATCCTCCGATCCTGCTTTCGATTGCCAAGAAAGAAGAAGAGATTTTTCGTCCAGGCGAAACCCAGCCGCTAAAACTCAGCCGGCATTCTTTCGCTTTGCGATTGTTGCAATACGTCCGTGACGAGGCACATCGTTTTGCGCAGCATTATCACCATATCCTGCGCAACAAATCCCACTTCGATCGGTAGCTTGGTCCTATTCGCAAATCCATTCAATTTCAATGGACTAGTTGGACAGCGCCACTTTCTACAAGCGGCAAGGCGCTAGCCGGCGGTTTTTCTGTATCGAACCGGCGGCTAGCGCACAGCTGCGTGAAACATCGTGTTTTTCCGTGCGAGAGTCCGAAATACGGCGCTGTCCAACTAGTGCAGTTCCAAAATTGATTTGCACTTGTGTCATCCTGAACCGAGGCACGAGGTGAAGGATCTCCGTGAACCAGCGAGAGGTTCCGTTTAATTCCGACCTCCGACCTCCGAATTCCGATTCCGTTTACCTCCGACCTCCGAATTCCGATTTTGGGCTGCCACGTCTGCTTGTAACATTTCAGCCAAAACAACTTTCAGATGGGACGCCGGTATTGCATACGTCGCGGCTCGTCCGTTACGAGCGATATTAATTCCGACAACGTTGCCGCGAAGGTCGACGACGGGTCCGCCGCATTGTTCGGGAAACAGGGGCGTATCGTGTTGGAATACAAACGGAAATCCGTCTGCCTTGCGACTGGGGACGGCGCCTAACCGATTCATCATCTTGAACTCGGCCGCGCGTTCGCCCGAGATGCTGAGCGCCGCCAGGCTGGCTGTGGTGATCTCTGCCGTCGTGCCTCGCAAATATTCAATCTGAATTTCGTCGCCCGGTTGGTGCTTGCGAATTTGGTTGACCAGCTGACTTACGTCCCGCATCACGACTCCGTCAAACTTGGTGATCACATCACCGTCCCGAAGCCCTGCCGCCCAAGCCGCAGTTTCGCGCGTTATTTCGCCAATGCGAACCCCGTTGGCTGTCGTTTCCGGACGAACACCCAGTAGCGCGCGTTTGCCAATCGCGGTCGACCGAGGAATAACGCTGTAGCTACCTAACGACACAACGTTTCTCTTCTCGTTCATCGTCAACAGGAAGGATCCGAGCAGGGGTTTTTCGTCGGACCAGCGAACGGGTACCAGGTTGTTAGCGTCGACTTTCAATACCGCCAAATCATTCTTTTTGTCCGTTTTGATGACTTGTGCGGCAAGCGTGGCACCGGAACCAAAATCGCAGTTGATCTGATCCTTGTTTTTTAGCTCGCTGGCCTTTGTCAAAACCAATCCATCAGATTGAACAACAACGCCCAGGGCAATCTGCCGACCATCGGACTTAATTGCGACGGTGCTAACTCCTGCCGAGCCAACGACCGGATTCAGGCCGTTCAGGAAATAAGCATGTTGCCGCTCAAACGCACTGACCCGGCGATTTCGCATGCTGGGAAGTTCGAATTTGAGAATCACATTGCCATCGACGTCATCCGGTTCAATCGACGCGATACCCTCAAACGGATTGATCGGGTGCTTTTGAAATCGTCGGAATTGTTCGGCCGTGAATTCAACTTCGGCTGTC
This sequence comes from uncultured Pirellulaceae bacterium, assembly GCA_947259675.1. Classification (GTDB taxonomy): domain Bacteria; phylum Planctomycetota; class Planctomycetia; order Pirellulales; family Pirellulaceae; genus Mariniblastus. Next base: position 1,603 of record CAMYNE010000304.1, on the reverse strand, counting down.
TTGTCGTCGATTGCCTTTTGAAATTTCTCGCGAAGATCTTCGTCCAGGTCGTCCAGCATCCCTTCGAAAACATCCTTCAAGTCCTGGGGTAGCTGCGCCGTCGCTGGTGTTGTAGCCAGCGCCAAGACGAAAACAAGGAACCAAACCGAACTAAAATTGAGAGCCTTCGAATTCATCAATTTTTCCTGTGTCGCGATTGAAACAAATGGAGAGCAGTGATCGTTAACGGGCGGGTCGCAAGCGAATCATGAAACGAAGTAGGTTTCCGCTACGGTCCACGGCAACCGGGCAAATATCGCCCGGTTTTTTTTGCTTGATCTTTTCGATTAACTGGGTCGCGCTGCTGATTTTTTCACCGTCAAACTCAACAACAACATCGCCAACGTTGATACCCACAATATCGGCGGGTGAACCCGGACGAACCTTTGTGACCTTCGCATTATCGAGCTTGCGATCAACGGTCACGCCAATGAAAGCACTTGTCACTATTTTTTCGGGGCGACCAAGTTTCGGAAGCGCACCCCACGACTCGCCGCTTTTCATCCGTGTCCAATGTCGTCGGAAGGCCGCGATGTCGACGTGTCGGTTCTCAGCAATCGAATCGCCGATCGAACTGTGAATCCCGATCAGCTCGCCTTGCAGGTTAAACAAGGGTCCGCCGGAATCACCACCAATCAAAACGGCATCGGTGACAAGTTGATATCCACGCCGGCGCAAGTAGCGTCCGGATCGGACCGGAGGTTTGCGTCCCACTTCAAAACCGCCCGAGTGTCCAATGTTGACGACCCAATCGCCAAGCTGAACTGGTTTGCTCGAAATTTTGACGGCTGGCCAGGGTCCCCCCGGATCAATGATTTGTAACATTCCCGCATCGATATCGAGATTTTTGCCTACTGGCCGCGCTTTAACATTTCGTCCACTTGGAAAAATAATGTCGTAGGTCTTATCGGTCGTCATGACGTGACCCGCAGTCAATACGAGCCCGTCTTCGCTGACGACGACACCCGAACCGTAGCCTGTGCCGTCGGAAATGGAAACACACGATTCCATGTTTTTGGCAACAACCTGATGGATCTGTTTTTCAACGAGCAGCAACTCCCGAATCGTGTCGTTTTCAGTAGCACTAGCTAAGACACAACAGAGAGCGCAAACGAAGGAGACCAGGAGAACGGCAGGCAATTGTCTGATTCGAAACACTTCAATTCCTTTGCTCAAACTTTACGACGATCTTCCTTGTCGTGGGATAACCCAGACCTACTTAGGGTATTCCAATTTGTAAATCAAAATGCCCTTACGTTTCCATCTTAGATTGTATCGGCAGATTCTCCACCCATTTCTGAGCCAGGCTTCACCTTTAACAAACGATTAGGTGGTGAAATTCACCATTCCAATACAATTATTATCGTTTTCTCCGGGAATCGATCCTAGGTCGAGATTCACGATTTCGCGCAGTGCGTCTACGATGCAATCGGACAGTACTTGCATTTTTAACTAACTCTGCCGATTTAGCGGATCCTTCTGGCGAGTCACGTTCATTTTAAGTTTTGTTTCTATTTTCACGAAAGAGCGGCGTTTTGTTTAAACTGCTTCTCATTATTTGGGC
>CAMYNE010000303.1 GCA_947259675.1 uncultured Pirellulaceae bacterium | reverse complement strand
CAGTTGATCGAGCTGACCCGGATTGCCGCCAAATTTCTGCTGAACGTACTTCCTGGCTTCTTCTTCGATCCCATCGCGTTTCAACTCAAGCAACGCCGGAATGCTGTTGAGCATTTTCTTGGGGACTTTCTTCCGATTGTCTTCGTCAAAACTCCACCTGCCACCAACCGGTTGATCGCCGTCCATCAAAATGTCGAGCCGCTTTCGCTGGAACTTGTAAAAGTCCGCCATGAACCAGCGTTTCTTACCGGCTCGATACTCCTGGTTTTCTTGTGGCTGATTGATGAATCCGGGTGTAGTAACGTAGTGGCAATCAATCTGGAGTTGGTCGCAAAAACGATTCAGCCGTTTCTCAAGCAAGAAGTCTGTCGGTTCAGAAACAATCAATTTCAAAGGCGACGAAGTCATGCTTCCGACGACCTTCTCCAAATGGCTCCGCAGCGAATCAGGTTCGGGACTGTAGTCGAGATAGAGCGTTTTCAGACCTTTGGCTTGCAGCATCAACTCGTATCGTTTCATTGTCGCGCGATGAAGCCACAATTTCTGTTTGTGAAACTTCAACGGATACTGCGGATCGCCAAAAAACAGGCCGTCTTCGATCAACACGATGCGAGTCGGCTCGAGCTTTAGCCCCGGATGATCGGTAAACAGTTGGTGTGGGAAAATGAGCAGGTTCAAAGTCGTCTTTCGCGGATTGTCACGGGGCTCGGTAGCTATGCTAAAAAGTGACTGGCGTCGCCCGGCAGTCGCCACTTTCCTTATCCATGTATCCCTGACATTCCTCCGTCGACCCCGATCACTTGCCCGGTAATCCAGCCACTTTCAGGACTAAGCAGGAATGACGCCATGTTTGCCAGATCTGCTGGAGTGCCAGCTCGGCCGAGAGGATATTTCGCGTCCATGGCTGCCCGTTTTTCTTCCGTCGAGAAAAATTTGGCGGCCAATGGCGTATCCGTCAACGCCGGGGCCAAACAATTGACGCGAGTCTGCGGAGCCCATTCTGCGGCAAGCGTTCTGGTCAGGCCTTCGATTGCTCCTTTGGCTGCTGAAATGGAAGCATGCATCGGCATTCCCGTGCCAGCGGCGACGGTGCTAAACAGTACCACGCTCGTCGGATCGTCACCGGCCCCTTTCTTCAGTCCGGTCATGCAACCCTTGAGAAATTTGACCGCACCCAGCACGTTGATCTCAAAGTCGTTCTGGAAATCGGACAGCTTCAGGCTGCGGAAAGAACGCAGGTTAATCGTTCCAGGGCAATAGGCCGCACCATGTATCGTTTCGGGAAGTTCAGCGGACTCGAAATCGCCTTCTGCAAAGTCAAAGATATGGTGAACAAGCCGCTCGGATTGTGGCAAATCGCCTACGGTTCGAGAATAGACGTGGACGTTTGCGTCGGCGGCCAACAACTGACGCGTCAATGCCAAACCAATACCTTTGCTTCCGCCAGCGATAAGATATGTCTTGTTTTCAAGGGATATATTCATGTTACGTTACAAACATTCTTGTTGAGGGCCTAACTTGAGTCGCAAAAAATTTTAACGAGAACCAAATAGGTGGTGTTGGTGATAATTGCATCCAATTTACGGTAGAGTTAACCGCAAAAGAACATTTAGAGCAACTCACCGCCTAAATTCATCTCGTGAACCTCGTCATTTTCATTTTTCAATTCGACCCCAACATCCTGAAAACGTGGAAGCGTGCGATGCCTGAAGGACATACGATTCATCGCATTGCTCGCGACCATCAGAAGTGGTTTGCAGGGCAAAAGCTAATCGCATCGTCGCCCCAAGGTCGATTCAAGGAGGAAGCCAAAAAAATCAACGGCACCCAACTTCGCGAGGTCACGGCTCACGGCAAGCATCTGTTCTACCACTGGAATCGCAATCTGATTACGCATATTCACCTTGGGCTCTATGGGAAATTTCGCCTGCACAAGAATCCGCCGCCTGAACCAAGAGGTGCTGTCCGCGTCCGGATGATCGGCGCAGAACGTTCTTTCGATCTCAATGGCCCGAACTGCTGTGAGTTGATCGACAAGCTTAAATTCGAAGAACTCAAATTGCGGTTGGGTGAAGACCCGCTTCGCGACGACGCTTCGGCGGATACCGTTTGGCGAAAGATGCAAAAAAGCCGTTCGGCAATCGGCAGCCTGCTGCTGAATCAGTCGGTGATCGCCGGAGTCGGAAATGTTTATCGCTCTGAGATTTTGTTTCTGATGGGAATTCATCCGCAGTTGCCGGCAAATCAAATCGAACGAGACGCTTTTGATGAACTGTGGGAACTGGCGGTCGAACTCCTGAAAATCGGTGTCAAGCCTCCTGAAAATCGGTGTCAAGCACAATCGGATCATCACCGCTGGACTCCACGATTCCGGTCGAAATTCAAAACGCATGAAAACGTCTGAGCGGTTGAATATTTATAAACGCTCAAGCTGTCCAAGCTGCGACGGACCAGTCAAGACGTGGGAACTGGCCAACCGTAAGATGTATGCTTGCGGCAATTGTCAGAAACTGAAGCCGGTTTGATGATACTTGTCCGTCCAAGTCCGTTTGAAGTGGTCTCGAAAAACGAGATGAAAGATACAATGAACTTGCCAAACACGATCTTACTCGCCAACGTTGTGTCAACTCTGTTCTTGGTTGGCTTGATCTGGATGGTGCAAATCGTGCACTATCCGCTATTTGATGACGTTGGAGAACAAAACTTCGCCAGCTATCAGCAGCGGCATCAAACCAATATCACTTACATCGTTGGGCCAACGATGTTGATTGAGCTAGTGACGGCGATGCTTTTGATTTGGTATCCCGTCCCGGGGGTTCCAAAGTCACTTGTGTTGTTTGGTGTCGGTTTGGTCGCGGCGATTTGGCTGTCCACTGCCTTTCTGCAAGTTCCCTGTCACGGGAAGCTTGTCAAAGCATTTGATCCTGCGGCGTACAAATGGCTTGTAAATTCCAATTGGATCAGAACGATTGCCTGGACAGCCCGCGGCGCACTTGTTACCTGGATGCTGGTTCGCGTATTGTCAAAGTAGCCTGCCACGGTTTGTCATGACTAAATCACTGCCTGAATATCTTTGCGAGCAAACACGTGTTCACGACGGCACTAGCGTCGCCGTCATTGGAGCAGGAATTTCCGGTTTGTTCGCTGCACGAACGCTGCAGGATCACGGAATGAAGGTCAAGGTTTTTGAAAAAGGCCGTGGTGTCGGCGGTCGAATGTCGACGCGTCGAATTGATGGGGGCGCCACCTTTGACCATGGCGCTCAGTACTTCACGGCCCGCGACCATCGGTTCATTCGCTATGTCGAATCCTGGATCGAGCAAGGCCTCGTTTCAAAGTGGCCCAATCAAGACCAGGGTACGGATCAGAGAATCGTGGTGCTTGAAAAGGGAGTTATCAAATCGGAATCCAATTCGGACGATCGTTTTGTCGCCGTGCCGACTATGACGGCGATTTGTAAACGCTTGGCTGGCAGCTTGACGATTCAAAATCAAACCCGTATCGCAAAAGTAACTCAAGCTGGCGAATGCGTTGAGCTATTCGACGAGGCAGCAAACTCTCTGGGCGAGTTTGATCGCTTGATCGTTTCCGCGCCCGCTGCGCAGTCGGCCGCGTTGTTGGCAAACTTTCCCGAAATGGCCAAACCGATTTCAATGATCGAGATGAATCCGTGTTGGGCAACGATGGTGGCTTTTGAAGAACCGATCACAGACCAGTGGGCCGGAGCGTTCTTGCATGACAGCTTCCTTTCCTGGGCCGCTCGAAACAGTACCAAGCCGGGTCGCAATCACGATATCGAGCATTTGGTGATTCACGCAAACCCCAAGTGGACGGCTGAACAATGGGAACAAGACGCCGGCGAAGTCGCTCAGATGATGCTTGCAGAATTCTGGGGGGTATCCGGGATTTCGCCGCAGTCCGCTACTCATCTTCAATCGCATCGCTGGAAATATGCAATTCCAGTCGATCCGTCGAGCATTCGTTGCCTTGCCGACGAATCTGCGGTTATTGTTGTGTGCGGTGATTGGGCCAGCGGTTCGCGGGTCGAAGGAGCTTTTCTTAGCGGTATGGCAGCTGCGGGAAGAATCCTTGGAGCAAACGTACTTTTAACTAGCGGGCAAATCGTGGTAACAAGAAAAATGGTTTACATCGTTGTCGCCGTCTTGGTTTGCGGTCTTGCGTACATGGGGTGGAAATTGACATCACGCAGCTCCTACGAATCGGCTGAATACATCGTTTTGGAATCGGACGGGGCCATTGAACTTCGCGAGTATCCCGACTTGATGTTGGCTACCACGGACATGGGTTCTCGAATTCAGGGCGATGACGGAAGTTTTGGTCGACTTTTCCAATACATTAGCGGTGAAAATGAAGAAAAGCAAAAAGTCGCGATGACAACACCTGTCTTCATGGAACCGAATTCAGATCAAGCGAACGGCCAAATGGGTTTTGTGATTCCGAAAGACGTTGTGGCTTCAACGATTCCCAAGCCAGCAAGTGGACAAGTGCGGCTGACCAAACGGCCCGGCGGCAAATTCGCAGTCATTCGATTCGCTGGTCGAGTCGATTTGGGAGTCCAGAAAAAGCAACAGGCCAAGTTGGAAGCCTGGATTGAGAAAGAGGGGATGGAAGCCATCGGCGAACCCGAAGTCGCAAGCGACGATCCACCTTGGACACCCGGCCCGCTGCGCAGGAATGAAATCTTGATTCGGATTGGATCGTAGCAAAATGGATTCGCAAAACGATGTCGTCGTGCTGGTTCACGGACTCGGCGGCAGCCGAATCGACATGTGGCCCATCTCTAGCCGCCTCAAACGCCTCGGCTACGAAGTTCGAAACTGGGGTTACCGAAGCCTGGGCAACCGAGTCGAAACTCATGCTCAGCGGCTCGGGAAAGAATTGAGCTTGCTGGACGGTAAAATGTCCGATGGCCAGCTTCACTTGGTCACGCACAGCATGGGTGGAATCATTGCTCGCACGATGTTTGCTGACTTCGAATTTAAAAATCTCGGTCGCGTGGTCATGCTTGCTCCGCCCCACCGCGGATCACACGTGGCCCGGAAGCTGACTCCGCTGGTGGGTTGGCTCACGCCAAGTCTCGAGCAGCTCTCCGATTCAGCTGACAGCTTCGTTAATCGGCTCCCCAACACGCTAAAACAAAAAGAAATTGAGTTTGGGATCATCGAATCCACGAAAGATCGCGTGATCGAACAAGGTGGAGTTCATCTGGAGGGCTATCGTGACTATGCGCGTGTCGAAGGCCATCACGGAGTGTTGACGTGGTACTCCAATACCATTCGCCTTGTTGAAGATTTTCTCACTCAAGGCAAATTCTGCGTTGCCGGTAACAATTTGAATGACAATTCAACGGCAAGCGTGGCCAAAGCCTAGCAACCAATACCTTCAGGATTCGTTCTCGATCTGATTTCCCCACATTCCGCCGTGCTTCGTGATTTTTAGATCGCCAAGGACTTTGCATTGGCAAGCGAGTCGCAGTCCCGATTCTGACCGATGCGGTGGAAATCCAAGCCGCCAAGTTTCGACTTTCGTCATCTCAGAAACCGGGCCCTCAATCTCAATGGCACAGGTTCCACAAGTGCCCAGTCCGCGACAGTGAATCACTCCAGCAACGCCGTTGTACAGTGGCAGATTTGCATCAAGCAGCACGCGGCGTAGGTTCGCACCCTCACTGCACTCGATGGTTCGACCCGAAAAAGAAATCTTGGGCATCTCGTTCGCTCGTTGATAAAAGGCTCATTCGGTTGCTGTTGGCAGCGTAGAACAACACAGATGATCGCACCAGTCTATCCGAAGCGAATCATGTCGTGAGTTGCACTATTGCTCGAAAGCGGAGCCGGTGCTGGCGGTTTGGTAAGCGGCACGATAATAGAAGTATTTGAATTGCGCGTCGAGAAGTTCGAGCTCAGCATCGGCAACTGAGTTTTCGTAGATATTGAGTCCGATCAAATCGATGTCTCCCGCCTCAAATGATTTGCGGCCCAGTGAAAGTGAGCGGCGTGCCAAGTCGACGTTCTTTTGCGATTGCTGAATCTGGTCGAACGCGGCGTTGACAGCCGAAGCGGCGTCCTGAATCTCGGCCCGAATTTTGTCGGTGACAAAACCCGATTTCGCGTCGATTTGCGCAAGCTTGGCCTTGGCTGTGCGAATTTTTCCCAAGCCTTCCCGTCGCTGAATCGGAACTTCGGCGATCATCCCCAGCTCCAACTGAAACGGCCGTTTGTCACCCAACGAGCTGGCAAGCGGTCCGACATCCTTAGCGGCGTAGCCTTTGACGTCCAGCTTGGGAAGCATCAAGTTGTTGGCGTATTGAAGATCGATGCAGGCCTGACGACGGGCGGCCTCGAGAGCTTGTAGTTCCGGGCGGACGGCAACGGCGGTGGTAATATCCGTTTCCAGCTGGTCTTCGGCGATGACTTGAGCTTCAGGAACGTTGTACGGTATCTGTGCGGATTGAGCGATTATTGGCTGGCAATTTTTGTCGCGGTAAAACAATGACATTTTGATGGCTGCTTTGTCCAGCGATCGTTGCGACTTGATCAAGTTGTTTTTTCGTTTGGCAATGAACCGTTCGTTGTCGATCTGAGCGATCGTTGCCAAGTCGCCCTTTTCAACTCGCTCATTGATCTGGCTGACACGTTGTTGGGCCAGTTCCAACAACCTCTGTTGGATTTCAACGGCTTGACCCGAGGCAACCCAGTCCCAGTAGGCTTGTGTCGCAACTCGCTGGAATAGCAGCAACCGCGATTCGACATCCGCTTGAACTTCGTCGCGTCCCGCTTCCGCCGACTGAACGCCTGCCCGTCGCAGGTCGATGGCTCGGTTTTTAAGCAGCGGGACAGAGAATCCGGTTTTGAATTCACCACCTTCGTCGGTGGCCCGTTCTCCGTACCAAGGTTCGAAGTTGCCTCGCCCGATTTGATAAGTGCCATAAACCTCGCCGCCATTGAACAGCGGTTTAGAGATTCCGGTGCCATTGCGGTAGTTTTGGTAAAAGCCGAGTGGCTGCGAGACACTGAAAGCACTTAATGTGGAATCGAACTGGCCCAGTGACGAAAGGATCTTGCCTTCGGCCGCTTCGATTTCGCCAACGGCGATCTCGATCTCGGGGAAACATTGAGCGACGGAATCGAGAACCTGTTGGAGGAAAATCGTCGAGTCGGATTCATTATTTGCGGTTTCTGTCGTGGCAGCTTGAACAGTGTCGCCATTGGCTACGATTGGAATTGAATCAACCTTTGCAACGTCCGGACTCGTTGCGTTGACGTCGTTTCGATCCTCGTAGTTAACCAATCCGATTTTCGATTCAGATCGATTGTCCGAGGTGATTTTGTTTGTTGAATCGGCATTGGAATCAAATGAAACTGCGGTTGGCTTCGACCCGATAAGTCGCCCGCCCGTTTTGCATCCGGCCAAACAACTGACGACGAAAGCCATCAACAGCAACGTAATTATTTGGGAAGTTTTGGAGGTTTGCTTGATAACTTCGCAGGCGCTTCGTCTGAAATGATAACTGGAAATCCGTTGAGTTGCCGCCACATCTCGTAGCCAAGTGATACATTGCACAGCATCACCCATCCGTTGACGCGGACGCCTTGTCTGAGGTAGCGATCGGATGGCCATTGGTTCTTGTCGTTTTCGTTGGGAAGTATCAGGATTCTAAACTGGCCTTTGCCATTGTCCGTGGCATCGACGTTGGTGACCTTGCCGCTGAACGTACCGATCGCAACTGACGGCCAGCCGGGAAACTGCACCGCTGGCCAGCCTTCAAACTGCAGCCGAACTTCCTGACCAATCTGCACCAACGGCATGTCGTTGCCGGGCACCCAGAGCTCCACCGCTTTTTGTGTCGCTTCAGGAACGATCGTGATGATCGAGTCACCCTCTTTAATCGTCTGCCCCTGCTCGTAAACGGGCATCCGAAAAATCGTCCCGTCGCGAGGCGCGGTGATTGTCAGTCGACTAAGTTCCGCCAGTTTGACTTCAATTTCTCGTTTCTCTTTTCGGATCGTCGCGGCACTGCCAATCGCGTCCTGCTGCATCGCGCGGGCGTAGTCGATTTTTGTTTGAGCAAGCCTCCGCTTTTCCTCCAATTCGTTTTCCTTGGCAGACAGCTCGTTGGTCAATGAAGCGACTTCCTGGTGAACCGATTGAAGTTCCGCCTTCGTGACATCCCACTCTTTCTTGAGTTTTTCAATTTCTTTTTCCGGCTTGATGCCTGAATCGAAGAGCGATTTTTGTCGTTCGTAATTCAGGCGAGCTTGTAGTTCTCTCGCTTCGTAGGCCGAGAGTAATTTTTGTTTGCCGTCCAGTTTCGCTTTGGCAGCTTCAACCAACTCGGTAGCCGCTTTGACAGCAAATTCCCCGGCTTCCGTAAATCCAATCACGTTTTGATCGTATGCATCCTTTTTTGCGATCGCCGAATCCAGTTTCGTCTGCATGTTAAGCAGCTGCCCTTTCAATTGAGCTTCCAGATTGGCGGCGACCGGTTGAATCTCGAGAAGCCCCCCGCGAAGATTGCTGCCAGGGAAGCAACGCCATCGCCAGTGTCAAAACAAACAAACCAATCAAAAGCAGTCGGGCTAACCGTTGGGCGAACCGGGACGACTGCACCAGATGAATTGCCGAACTGCTTTTTGTCGGTAAATAAGCCGTAGTCGAACGAATGTGTTTATTACTAATCATCGTTATTTTCGTGAGACTCCATCATGCGAACGTGCCCTAACGCTGTTTCTTGTCTAATCGTTAATGTTTCACATTTTTCGGGGTTGGTTTCAAAAGCATTTTTAAATTGCAATCTTCAATTTTGCCCAATCTGCGATCGCCCAGCGACCGGTTGCTATCAAAATGGTTGTGTTTCCGGCGTACTTGCCCAAACGGCTCAAGACATCGTCGAGATCGTCGTCCGACAGCCGATCCAGCAAGCCATCGATCAACAAAGCTCCCGGGCGCGCAATCAAGGCCCTGGCCAACACAAGTCGGATTGCCTGGCCAGACGACAAAGGAAATCCCGAAACACTTAACCCGGTTTTGATTCCATCTTCCAAATTGGTAATGGTCGACTGCAAACCCATCTTTTCTATGACATCGTTGATTGACTGGGAGTCGATTTCACGACGACCAAGCCTCAAATTTTCATCAACGTTGCCTTCGAAGATTTCGATTTCGTTGATGAATCCAATCCGTGACTGCAACGATTCTGCGCCAATCAAGTCGACACGAAAATCATTCACCAACGCATACCCGTCTATTGGTGAATGGAGCCCGGCAATCGTTTCGATAACTTTGGTTTTGCCAGAACCTGCACTGCCGACGAGGGCAGCCGTGGTTCCTGGTTCGATGTCAACGTTTAGCGACTCTTCTGATCCCTGAACAAACTTCAGTTCGACAAGTTTAATTCCGGTTGGCCCATCGTGCTGGGCAAGCCGAAGTTTGTCCGCGGGTTCAGCAGGAAGGTCAAACAACTTGCCGAGCTTGTCCACCGATGCGAGCAAGTCGTAAAAGCTTTCAAGATCTTTCCCAATCTTCGAGAATGAACCGAGAATCACGGTCACAATCAATTCAGCAGCAACCAATTGCCCGAGAGTCATTTGGCCTTCGATAACCAGGTAACCGCCGAGCCCGAGCAAGACTGTCGCGGCGACCGCCTGCATCAGCATTGAAAATGTGACTTGCCGAATTAGTATTCGAAAGTGATCGCGACGACATTGGATGTAACGACCGGCGAGTTCGTCAGCTCGGTTAATTGCGAAACCCAAACCGCCATTGAATTTGAAAGTCGTCGGATGGCGAACAATCTCTTGCAGCCACGCAGCAGTTTGATACTTCAACTCCGATTCCTGTTTCGCTGTCTTAACAGCGCCACGACCCATCAAGACCAGAACGATTGTCATCATTGCAATCAAGCCGATATCGTAGCCGAGTAGGAACGGATGATAAAAAGCGAGCACCGACAATCCGATCACAGTTTGCACGATCAACATTAGCGATTCGAGCAACAACTTCGCCGTGATCTTTTGAATGTTAACGATATCAAAAAAACGATTGACCAACTCCGGGCCATGGCTCTTCTTGAGCTTTGCGACCGGCACCCGTGTCAAACGAAGTGCCAGGTCATCAACGACTCGTACAAACAAGCGCCGCTGGATGATTTCGACGACGATCGTCATCATGACGCCCAGTCCGGCACGAAAGGAAAGGAATACGAACACGATGAGCGACAAAACGACTAGCGGCTGAAAGTAGCGGCCGAACGCGATCGTGTTGACCAGGGCCTCGACCGCCAGTGGTAAGGTCAGGCTCAAGATCCCGACAAAAATTGCAAAAATAAATACGGTCCGAATGTCTCGCGACTCTGGTTTGAGAAACGCAGCCAGGCGTCGCATCGGCGAAAGCGGTTTTGATGATTCACCGGTTTGGAAGTTGTAGGAAGAAGCGGCTTCTGCGGCGAACATGGGCTGCGCCAAATACCAGCGGTAAGCACCATTCGCATCCCCGCGTGCATTGGCCCTCAGCCAACGATGCGACACCGTTTGCTCATGTCCGTCGACCAAGACCACGAATCGGGTCCCTGACTTCCTGCGCAGCACGACGAAGTAACCACTGCGGCTATCATCAGTATGGATCCGTCGCGCAACAACGACAGGGCTGACTTCGATCGCGGCGAGCAGCAAGTCACGCAGACTCCCCTCAACCTCGCGAAATCGAATTCCGACCCGTTGGCCCACTGCATCCAGGAGCTGGCTATCGTTCACTTTGTCATCGGAATTGACAACGTCGGCTAACGACTGGTTGGCATCGTTGACAGAAAAACCAACCGAATTCGCTTCACATACGATCCGCGCGATCTCAATGATCTCAGCGTTGTTAACCTGTTTTTGGATGCTGACGTTCATGGATGTGAAAATATTTCGTTCGAGTAGCAAGATTGAGGATTTTCTACGATTGCGATTATAACTCGACGTCTTTGGTTCAGTTTCGTCTGCCGAACCGTCGTGATCGCCAAAGCCCCGTGGGTTAATCAGCGACAGGTTCCAAGAAAACCTGGATTTTCGATTTTGTCGAGATCAGCCTGACCGATCCAAACACCGCAACCGGCTTTGCATTTGTTCACTTCGGTCTTATTGATCGTGGCTGCCTCCGTAACTGTACGGCATTTCGGGCAGTTAATCGCTGTTGAATGTTTCTCGTGTTGATGGCTAACATCTTCTGCTACTGGTGGTCAAGTTCACGCTAGTCCTTGCTTCCATAACATTTATACGTCACTTTCAATTGTAAGAAAAAACAGTAAAAATGTGTTTGTTAGGTAGAATATTCCTTTGTTTCGAGATTCAAACGGACGTTGTTCTCGGAGTGACTCAACAACAATCAACGTGTTCTATTTTTGGCTCACCTTATCAACCGGAACTGTCTCTCTACAGCGGCTGAATCACTTCATCTTGCGGAAGAGTCTTTTGCCTCAGGCCACGAGCTCCGAGAGTTCATCAAACGAGCGAACAGATGCCCAAGATTTCCTTTTGGGTCGAACCATCGAGTGCAAGCTTACGCCGCGTGCTGCGTGCTCCAATACTGCCACTTTGAAAGCGCTGAACAAATTAACTTCGTATGGCGACCAATCGAACACCGCCTGAGTCTTCACGTTCCATTTATGCTATCTTCAATCGACTGAGATTCGGAATCGGGATTCTGAATCACCTCCCTGAGACGGCGGATCGCTCGCAAATACCTCATGCTCGCTGCTGGTTCACTTAAGTCGAGCAGGCGGCTGATCTCCTGATTTGTCAAATGTTCGTAATGCCGCATGATAATGATTTCAGAATCTTTTTCATCGAGCAACGAGATTGACGCTTCAACTTTACGGGCCAATTCCTTCTGAATAGCGGCTTCGGCGGGCGTAGGCTTTGAGTCGCCAAGCAAAGACGCAAGATGAATCGAAGATTGGTCGTAGCCTCTAGGAACAACCATCCTTTGCTCTCTATCGACTGACCGCTTTGCCGAAACGCGGTGACGACGATATGCATCAATCATGCGATCTTTGGCGATCTGTCGAATCCAAAGATGAAACGGCAT